>NZ_JBMFJI010000001.1:0-171017 GCF_049973875.1 Acidilobus sp. | reverse complement strand
CTGAAGAGGAGCGGCCTGCTGGGCATGATCTCCTACCTTGCGGACAAGGCCGAGGACTCGTTCCTCTCGGCCGCCACAGACCCGGCCCTGATGAGGCTCATGGCCCTGCTGGCCTCGGTCAGCTACGGCATAACCAAGGTTGACGCCACGGACCTGGCGAACGCCCAGAACGCCCTGACAGACCTGACATCATGCACCATAGAGTCTCTGGCGAAGCTCGACCTAAGTCATCCAAGGAAGGTCGGCCTCCTGGGCTTGATGAGCTCGCTGAGCGACCCAGACATATCACAAGGCCTTGGAATACTGCTAGATATAGCAAAACAGCTAGGCGCCTGTGCAAGAAGTAAAGGCCAATCTAAACCGTAGACGCTCATAACAAACTGTAACCCTAATCGGAGCTTTTTGATAAGCTGGGATGCCGTATTTGTCAACCCTTTTCTTAATGACATGGCAAATATTAGCGTCGATGACATTAGATAGCCCCTATGATGTCCTCACGCCCTAAGTTTAACAACGGCGACCACTATCTAAGAGTAATACTTTTATATATTGAGCTTCGTAATATTAGCGGTGAACGCAGTGCCGAGAAATTTGAAGGCGATTCCCATAGCAATTACGTTTTTCTTAGTGATGTCAACGCTGATGATGATAAGCGGTGGCCAGCTTAATGCCTCTGCACAGAGCCTAAAGCCTACCTTTACGGCCATAAGCTACTGGGGTCTTAACTCTTCACAGCCTCTTCAGGCATCCCCTGGAAGCTCGTTCCTGCCGCTCACAGTCGTGATCTACTACTTGGGTCCAGTGGAGTTGTTTAACATCACCGCCTACGTGAAGAGCTCTTACCCATTAACTTTGGTGAAGGGCGAGCCCGCCCCCGAAGCTTTCGTGCCGCTGCTTGAGCCCGGAGGCAGCATGAGGCTGGTGTCCCTCTACAACGTCTCAAGTAATGCCACGCCGGGGGTTTACAATGTAACCGTCAACCTAACTTACTACATTGAGGAACGGCTGCCTACGGGCGAAACGGTAACTGTGAAGGGGACAAGCTCGCTTCCTGTCGAGGTGGCAATAACTGGGTACTCGAAGGTTGTAGTGGTGGGCTACAGCACCTACCCAGAGGTCCTCTATGCCAGCGAAAACGCTGCGATCCTTAAGATATACCTTGAAAATGAGGGCAACAGCTTGGCCTCCAACGTCACGGTTAAAGTGGAGCCTCAGAGCCCCCTGAGCATGCTATACCCTAACATGTCAACAATAAAGCTGGGCTACTTACCGCCAGGCCACATAGTTAACCTTAGCGTGCCGCTGACCATAGCTAACGTTACACAGATAACAAGTTACTCCTTCGGCTACTTTAGTGTGCCAAAGCCCCTCAATGCTACGGTTTACATTAATGTAACTTACTCTGGGGGGTACTACCTAGCACCAATAAGCCTATATCTAAGACCTTCGGCATACTTTGCAGCAATAAATGCATACCATAGCCCAATATCCGTCGGCGCCTCAAACGTCTATGTAACTGTGGAGCTGGCCAACGTAGGTTATGGTAAGGCTGAGTACGTCACAGCAACATTGCTGCCCAACCCTATCTTCACGCCATACGTACCCTCCAGCGAGAACCCCTTATTGGCGGTCGACTTCATGAATGAAAGCGTTGGAAACCTCAACAGTGGTGAGGTCCAAAACGTTACATTCGTTATCTCTGTGAGCTCAGGTATAAGGCCTGGGACTTATTACTTGCCGTTGATGTTAACCTGGTATCAGCCCCCAACTATGCAGGCTATGCATCAAATTATACTGGTCCCAGTAAAGGTTGGCGCTGGCTTCCAGCTTAGCATGCCGTCGCTTAGCAGCTCGTCTAACACTATACTATATGTAATAGCCGCAGTCGTAATCATAATATTGGTGGCCATGGCTGTGGTGGGCACAAGAAGAAGGTGACGTCGCTTAATGGAAAGGGCCTCTAGAAGCCCCTATGTCATACTGGCTGACCTGACGCTAGTAACTATGCTGACGATGTACGTCGAAGCCATGGTTATACCGTCGTTGCCTCGCATTCAATCAGCGCTTGCAGCAACTAATGAGGAGGCCGCATGGGTCGTCACAGCGTACCTGGTGGTTGGCGCTGCAGTGGCGCCCCTCTTTGGAAAGATGGGCGACGTTTATGGCAAGAAGAGGCTTTACATGATTGCACTGTCCTTTTACTCTACAGCGGTTCTCACAGCTGGCTTTGCGCCTAACATCTTTGCGCTTATAGCCGCCAGGGCTGTTCAGGGGTTTGGCTTCACGCTGTTCCCGCTGGGGCTTTCTATAATAACGGACACGTTCCCGCGTCGCTTAGTTGCCGTGGCGCAGGGAATACTGAGCGCTATGGTTGCCATAGGCATGACCATAGGCATGATAGCAGGCGCCTACATAGAGGAGTACCTAGGATGGCGTGCCATGTTTCACATAGCTTTTGGGCTTTCGATAGTGATGCTCGTGGCTTCATTGATAGTGTTGGAGTCCTACCCTCCTGTAAGCCATGAACGTATAGACTACGCCAGCACGGTGCTCCTTTCCTTGGGCACAGCGCTAGTTCTTCTGTACCTAACCGAGGCCCCCTACAGAGGATGGATTACAATAGCCCAGCTGCCACTTTTAATTACGGGGGTCGCGCTTTACCTCAGCTTCTTTATATATGAGACCAGGTCCACGAGGACGTTGATAAGGCTTGACCTACTTAAACAGAGAAATGTAATGGTAGCTAACATAGCAGGCCTCGTATCAGGCGTTGCCATGTTTATGCTTTACCTTGGAGTTATATACTTCGCAGAGGAGTCGCCACCTTATGGCCTGGGCCTTTCAGTCATCGGCGCTGCCATGTCCTTGCTCCCAGCGACGCTCGCGATGATAGTCATTTCTCCCCTTGTTGGCCACGCCACCTCAACTCTGGGACCCAAGCCAGTCCTCATATATGGCTCGCTGGTTTCAACAATTGGCTTCCTACTCTTCGTTGTAAACAGGTCAGGGCCCCTTCAGCTTGCCATAGACTCCTTCGTGACAGGGGTAGGCATAGTGTCCATAATGGTGCCCATAGTTAACATGATAGCCGTCTCTGTGCCCGCTGACAGCGTAACTGTAAGCCTAGAGTTTAACACCATGGTTAGGTTCCTGGGCTCTTCAGTAGGCCCTGTCCTGGCTGCTACACTATTGACAACATACAGGGCTCACCTACCCTTCGAGTTCTCTGGAAGGCTTTTCATGTTTTCAGAGGGCAGCGGCGTCGCCTTTAACTACATCTTCTATATTGGAGCTTTAGCGTCACTTGCCACATTAGTGATCTCGCTCTTCACTAAGAACTATGTCCTCAGACAGAGGCGTAATATTACAGCTATTTAGAGCTTAGCCAGCAACTGCGCATTGGTCATTCCGTGCCAATTAAAAATCTTTGAGACATGGGTATTTTCAATTGCATCGCAGTCATAATAACGGTATGCATGATGACTTTAACCTTTATATTGTTCTGGCACGGTTTATAGAAGTTGTAATGTAAAGCCCTAGCGATCTTACTAAAAGATGGGGTCGCCTCGAGGCAAAAGACCTCTGAGGTCATCGAAAGGGAGAGGCTCTCCAAAGTTTCAAGGTTTCACGCTACTGTGCAACTGATAGTTGCTGAGAAGCTAAGGGAGCTAGGATTTGACGTGGTAGTTGAACATCGGATAGACGATGTCCACGTTGCGGATGTTTACGCTCAGGGCTATGATAGAAGTCTAATTGTAGAGGTTGAGACCGGCTACCTGCCTCCCATGTTCATAGACAGGGCGGAAGAGTACATGGAAGCCAAGATAGCAGTGAAGGCTCTTAAGTACTCCTGCGCGGCCGACGAATTCTATGTGGCAACCCCCTCTTATTTAAGGCTCCCCATACCCCATGCGCTCTTAACTGACGCGACGGATTTAAACGAGCTTAAGGTGCTTGGCTCCAAAGTAAGGGATTTCTTCGGCGATAAATGGGAAACCTTGCTACTAAATAAAGGTTCTGAGTGCAAGATCTCAGGGGCCATGTATGTTAACATATCAAAGAGGGACGTTTACATAGTAAAATTTTAATAGCTAAACTAACATATGGACCTCATGCTATGACATGCACGTAACGGAAGAAACGCCACCTATGAGGTCCTAATTAACTTAGGCTCTTGAACCTAGCCCTTTCAGCTCTTGGAGCCCGTCTGGCTCGTACTGTGCTCCTGTTCAGGCGTTATCATAAATACTATCTTGTTTATCATAAGTTCCACTACTTTCTTTATGCCCCTCTGCCCCGGCACGTAATGAGACCTGACTATGCCCGCCTCCTCAAGCTTCCTTATCTGGCTGCTCACGTTGGCCTTGCTTTGGTTTATCAGCGTGGCTATGTCCTCAAGGTCCGTGGGCCCTTTCTGAAGTATGGCCAGAATTTTTGCCCTGCTCTCACTTGCCAGCGCAGACGATACTTTTGCTATCGCACGTGAGCCAACAACGTAAAGGGTGCCATCTCTCGGATAAATTCCCTCCTTTGTTGGTATGCTCTCCTCCATATGCCCCCTCACCTTTTCTTTAGCAGTCATATGTTACTGTATTTGTACTGAGTTAATATTTTTTTGTATTCAAGCTTAGTATATGCGGTGCACATACTTAAACAGGCTTCATATGTACATATAAAACCTCATCATGAAGTAGTAAAGGAAATCCTTGTAACCTTATGATAAAAGCCCTACTTAATAAAGTCTAAATTGAAAGGACTTAGGGGTTTAAAAGGCCGTCGCTTAAGCCTTTTTCGCTCTCCAATTATAAAGTTAAGGCGGTGCCCCCAACGCTGACATTAAACGATAGAGTACGGGCTATTGATGACGTCTCACGCGAGCTACTCCTATCCATCTATAGGATGCACAGGAAGTTTTCATTTGTACCGATTAGCGTTATAGAAGCCACATCCAAGATGCCTCACGAACTGGTTGTTAAGGCCCTTTCTAGGTTAACGGACTCGGGCCTCCTGAGATCAAAGATAGTATCTGGAGAGCACGCCTACCAGCTTACCTTTGCTGGCCTCGACGTCCTCTCAGTAGTTAAACTTATCAGAAGAGGCATTATTGAAAGGGTTGGCGATAAAGTAGGTGTTGGCAAGGAAAGTGACGTGTACTTGGCCTGGACCCCTTCAGGCAGCCCCGTCTCGCTGAAGTTCCACAAAGAGGGGGCCAGATCTTTCAGAACGTTAGCCAGGAAGAGAAACTATGGAAGGGTCCTCGAGAAGGCGCAGTGGATAGACGTAGCTATAGAAAGCGCTGGGAGGGAGCTGAGGGCCCTGGTTATGGTAAGCAGGATGGGAGGTCTGGTGCCCAGACCTATAACCTCTGAGCTACACTGCGTTGTCACGGAGTATTTGGATGGAACCGAGCTTATATCGTATAGGGCTCTCAGCAGGGAGCAAGCCCTCAAGGTGCTCGACGACGTTATAAGCACGGTTACCATAGCGTTCAAGGAAGTAGGCATCGTGCATGGCGATTTAAGCCCTTATAACATATTGGTTGTGCGGAAAGACGATGATGTAAATGGTTACATAATAGACTGGCCTCAATACATAGACGCTTCGGACCCGCGAGCTAGGGAGGCCCTCACGGAGGATCTAAGAAGGCTGGCCTCATATTTTAATAAAAGCTTCGGCCTGGAACTTTCAGCTGAGGACCTAATTAGGAGAGTTGTGGGGAACAGCTAACATGTCCTCAGAGGGGGCGCCCCAGGAACTTTACATGGGCATAGACATAGAGTCCGGGAGCCCTCTCTCGTCCACTAACAGAGCTAAGTACTCGGTAGTCATCATAGACCAGTCCCTTAAGCTCATTGCAAAGCACCAGTCCGTGCCCCTAGCAACGATTATAAGGCTAGCGTGGGAGTATAGGCCCAAATCCATAGCTTCAGATAATGTCATGGAGCTCTCCCTTGACGGCTCAACAGAGAGCATAGCCAGGCTTCTTTCCCTGCTGCCGCCTGGCACTAAGCTCGTTCAGGCAACCGCCACTGAGGAGGGCCTAGTGGACGTTCTGGAAGCTGCTAGGAGGGCTGGCATCGACGTCGCTTCCTCCAAGCTTTCGCCAATGAGAACGGCGTTCATAGTGGCCGCTGTAGTGGCTAGAGGAGGGGGCCAAAGCGTAGGCTTCAGCAGGGAGAAGACGTACATAGTGGTAAGCAGGGGACGAAACACTAAAAGTGGAGGATGGAGCCAGGCAAGATATCAGAGAAGGATAAGGGCCTCCGTCAAAATAGCTGCAGACAAGGTGAAGGAGGCCCTAGATAATGCCAATATAGACTATGACGTCTTCTACAAGACAAGCGAAGGAGGACTTGATTCAGCCATATTCATTATATACGCGCCTCGCGAGAAGCTGATAGGAATAGTCAGGCCGCACCGTGGCATAGATTATTCCATAAGAATAGAGACCAAATATGAAGGTGAGCTAGTTTTTGGTGACGCGACGTCGAAGCCGTCAAGGCCCCTTATAGTCGGTGTCGACGCTGGCATGACTACAGGCCTCGCTGTGCTTGACCTTGAAGGTAGGGTACTGCACCTGGGCAGCTATAAAGAGCTTGACAGAGGCAGGATAGTCAGCATAGTCTCAAGTCTTGGAAAGCCCGTTATTGTGACTACCGACGTCGCAGATCCACCTGAGCTCATTAGAAAGCTTGCCGCCCAGTTAGGCGCTCAGCTCTACCTGCCTAATTATAACATGTCCGTGGCCGAGAAGGAGTATCTCGCTTCAAGAGCTACCGCGGATTCAGAGCTTAAACCAAAGACCCCACATGAAAGGGATTCCCTTGCGGCGGCGTATAGGGCGTTCATAGAATATCACAACAAGCTCTCACAGGTGGAGGCCTACGCCTCAAAGCTAGAGTTTGACATAGATATAGATGAGCTTAAAGCCGATGTAGTGAAGGGGGCTACCCTGGCTGAAGCTGTAGAGAAGCAGATAGCAAGGCTTTTAGGCAATGTTGATGAGAAGTACGAGCACATGAATGTTACTAATAGGCGACAGGTGCAACAGCCATGCGCAGATAGTTCAAAGGTTGAACTCCTCGAAGCTCAGAAGATGTCGCTCGAGAAACAGCTTGAAGACCTGCGCCAGAGGCTGTTCTATGAGGAGAGGGAGCTCTATCTTGCCAAGAAGCAGCTCAAAGCCGAGCTACTTAAGGATGATGAGATAAGGGCCCTCAAGGGAAGGGTCTCAGAGCTTGAATCCTCGCTTGCCAAGCTTCAGGGAGAGCAGGAACACCTTCAAGAGGAAATTCAGAGCCTCAGAAGGGTACTCGTTGACGTGGCCTCAGGGAGACTAGTTGTCGCCCGGAGAGTAAGTGAGCTGAGAAGCTCGCAGCTCAAAAGGTCTGAGGAGCAGCTTGGCCCCATAAGCGCTAACGAAGTAGTTATAGTAGACAATGTTACAGCATTTGACGGTAACGCCGTAGAGTACCTTTCTAAAGCTGGGGTGAAGGCCATACTTGTTAACGACACTGACTCGCCGCTGGCTAACGCAGCCAAGAATCGCGGGATAGCCCCGCTCAGAGTTAACGAGTACGCTATAATACAGGTGGCAGGACTATACCTCGTTAGCTCTAAGGTAGTAAGTGATGCCATGGAATTCGTAGCAAAACTCAAGTCTCAGGAAAGCTCTGATGCCGCTCTGTTAAGTCTGCTTAACGAGTACAGAGCCATGAGAGGCAAAGGCTCTACACCTTAAAGATCTTAGGTTGTGAATATGCGACCCTAATAGAACGCCGTGCGGCTGGTAAAGAAAATGAAAACGAATGCCCTAACTCTAATAGAGCTGTACCTCTCCCTTAAGGAACCTGTCCGAGAGCGTTGGCAGCCTGGACATGTACTCGTTGATGAGGCTGGCGATTTCCTGCCTGGAGTCAGAGGTAAGCTGAGCGCCCTTGTCCGGTATTACAGACACGTCAGCTATTAGCGGGTCGTCTATGGGCCTCCCTATCTGTCCGAGGAGCCTTACATAGACCTCCCTTATGTTAGGCACCTTAGCGTATATCAGCTGTGCGATCTCCATAGCTGCCACGTTGTAAATCTTGCCTACGTGGGTTACAGGGTTCTTGCCAGCCGCTGCCTCAAGGCTCATAGGCCTCATGGGAGTTATCAGCCCGTTGACCCTGTTGCCTCTTCCTGTGGCCCCGTCGTCCCCGTGCTCGGCGCTGGTCCCTGTGACTGTAAGGTAGAAGACCTCCTCTTCAGGTATATCGCCGCTGTTTATGTAAACCTTCACGTCATAGTCTGGCGCCAGCTTGCTTGCTAGATTAAGAACGGCATCCTTTATCTCCTCTTTCGCGCTCATGTACTCTTCTGGGCCGTTCACGAAGCGGCTTACTATGGCGTCGGCTACTGTCAGCTCTATGCTCTTGCCTCTC
Source organism: Acidilobus sp. (assembly GCF_049973875.1). Lineage (NCBI taxonomy): Archaea > Thermoproteati > Thermoproteota > Thermoprotei > Acidilobales > Acidilobaceae > Acidilobus > Acidilobus sp. Next base: position 162,597 of record NZ_JBMFJI010000001.1, on the reverse strand, counting down.
CTGAGGCCCATTACTTTGACGTCCTCGCCTGAGGCTGGAACCCTTGACTTAAACTCCTTGCTGTTGAGCAACCTCTCGGTTTCAAAGACCAGCCTCTCAAGCGTGCTGAGGGGTGCGAAGCCCGCTCCAAAGCTGGTATCGTTCGCCCTGTAAGTTGCAGTTCTCGACTCGAATATCCCCCTGAGATCCGCGCTGCCTTTTCCTACCTTGTAATCAACCACTACATGGACCTCGGGGTCCAGGAACCTGAGATTTCTTGATATCCAATCCTTCACGGCCTTTATTATAATCCTTCCTACCGGAACCTCCTCTATTCCTGAGGAAGTTCTGACCTCTGTCGTGGCTCTTCCAGACACTATAATGTATATAGGAGTTATAACATCGCCTCCTCCCCACTTGGGCGAGGCCTGGCCTCCTACCAGCAGCACCTTGTCCAAGTTATGATGCATTATGGTGCCGAAGTGCTCCTTATAGTAAGCGCTGAGCTGCCTGCTGGCCTCTTCAGCCACGGCGTCGCTTATGTAATCGGGATGACCAAGTCCTTTCCTCTCAACTAGCTCTACTTCCGTGTCCTCTATGGGCTGTTGACCTAACTGCCTCACCACTATGTTCCTTGTCACTTATACGCTCACCTGCGCGGGTTTCAGACCCCTCACAAATTTAAATTATACCCTAATTTAACGGAACGCCCAAGGATGTTAATCTGTTGTCAATACTCGCTCACAGACCTAAATCTTTGCTTGCAGACCTTATCCTTCTCTTAACATCGTCAGGCAGCGCCAGGTCCTCCTTACTGAAGTTGGCGGGCCCTAGTATTGCAAGCCCTTCGCCGTCCCTTATGTCGATATAATTAACCCTGAGATCATGAGGGGTCTGCCTCATCTTTTCAACTAAGATGTACCTTTTAAGCTCCCCACCTATAACTTTTCTTCCAAACCTTATTATACCATCGGCCACATGCTCAAGTCCCCACCCAAAGGCGCTGGACGTCGTTATAGCATACTGACTTGTCATGAGCACAGTAAAATCCCACCTGTAGAGGACCCTCTTTACGGCATAACTGTACTTCCTAGCCATGGCGGGTTTGTCAAGCCAGAACGTGCTCATACTGTCAATTATCAGCCTTGATCTGCCGTAGCCCAGCTTCCTCTTGGCCTCTATTACTTTGTTGACAAGGGTCTCGACGTCAACCTCTTCCAGGGACCACTCGTCGTTCTGAGACTTAAGAAGGGCGTCAATTACTATAGCCTTGCCTTCGTCAACAGCCTTATCCAGGTCCATGTTAAACATTTTGGCCTGCTTTATTATGCTTTCCCGGCTCTCCTCCGTGGTCACATAAATCACCTTGTCGTTATCCTTTATGCCCTGCCATGCGTAGTGAAGTGCGAAAACAGTCTTCCCAGTGCCCGGCTCCCCAACAACTGCCACAAAGAAGCCCCTAGGTATACCGCCTGCCAACATCCTGTCTATACCAGGAACTCCTGTTGAAAGCCTCTCTATGTGCACGGTCATCTTCGGCGCTTCCTAGTACTTTGTAGGGCTCAAAGTTAATATTTTGACTTTAGGCCTAAAATCTCTTTCATGCTTTCTGAAAGCCTTCCCGCCATCAGCTAGACGCTACCCCCACCGCCTTAAGCTAGACTTAAGAAGCCTGGCAGCCGTGGCCCTTAGGCCCTTGTCTATCAACACTATAATCCCATAGTAAGCTGCAAGGTACGGTATGCCCATCTCGGCAAGGACATATATTGATCTTAAGAGCCCCTTGCTGGGGGGTTCCAGCGGCTTAAAGAGGAGCGAAAGCAGAACCGCCAAAGCCGCATAAGCTAGGAGTTTCCCAGCGTAACTTCTTATGACCGACTTCCCGTAGCCAGAGACGAACTTGGAGTAGTAAATCGTAACGGATATCATAAACCTGGCCATGTATACCAAGGACCACGCTGTTATTAGCACAGCCACGGCCTCTCCTTTGAGCACAGCCAACGCGGCCGCCAACATAACCACATAAATTAGAGAGGGCACCGAAGCCATGATGTTAAGCCTCTCAAACTTGGGCAAGCTTTCCTCTCCAACCTCGCTTATTGAGCCCATAACAACGTTTGACAGTCCACCGTTGACTATCTCAATAATGGCCGTTATCATAAAAATAGTCAAAGCCATGGAGGCCCAAGAATACTTATAGTTAAACACATAGATGATATAGAGAGGATGAACGGCAGCGTATATCAAGAGCGGAGCCGCGAGCATAGCTACCAGGAATGTCGATCTCAGGCCGCCGGCCACGTCACTAGTAGTAAGTACGTACGTATGAAGATACCTTAGTCCTGTATTTGACGACTCCCTTACCAAAGTGGCTATCGCGGCCGCTATGAAGAAGGCTGCAACCACGTTGGGGCCTGCGAGTGGGTACGCTATTGTTGCGTCTAATGATGCTACAAACCCTGTAACGTAAGCTATTATCAGGGGCCTTGAGGTCCTGGCCCATTCATTTAAAGTGCTCCAGGGCGGCTCAATGGCCTTCCTTCCCAGAGCCTCGTAAAGCCACCTGAACCCAAGAGCCGTAGCTATTGATATTGATATTGATGTAGCTATAAAGACGTGAAGAAGCGAGGGCACCTCAACGTATAGGGCTAGAATTATCAGTAGTGAGTAAAGCAATCTATAGATTAGTAGGAGGAGGCCCAGCCTGAGGGGCCTCACCGCATCCATCATGGTAGTTATACCGCCCATTATAGATTGTAACATTACAGTAACTCCCGCAGCCATGGCTACTAAAAGGCCCACCTTTGCCTCTACATACTCCAACGCGAAGCCCAGGACGATGCCCATGAGGCCGCTCAGAAGGGAGAGTGCAAGTCCTGCAGTAAAGGACCCTCTTCTCCTGGTAACTAGATACCTATACATCCAAACTCCAAAGAGGCCTATAGGTATCGTTGCGTAGGTTATTATTCTCTTTGTCGCATATTGATATACAGCGTAGTCTACGTCGCTTAACCTTCTGGCCAGCAGTATGCTTACAGCGATATTTAGAACGAGGGCTGCGCCGTAAAGTACTATCCTTCCAAATATCAGCCTTGTTGGAGTGCGGCTCAAGGCGTTAAAGCACCGTTATTGGAGCAGCTTAAGCTCCTTAAGCTGAGATATAACATAAGACCTTATTTCGCCAAGCGACGGCAGATCGCGCACGAGCTTTCCGTTGTCTAAGTACTTAACCAACAGGGGAGTCGCCCTCCTGCCATCATCACATGTAGGGGGCTCTGCGCTCCACGGTACCACGTGGTGTTTCAATGCGCCACAGGAGTAAACCATCTTAGCCCCTGGCATCTTGCCCCTCTTCGAAATAGGCTCCCATCCGTTACCCCTGTCGACCTCCACGATATCCATACTGAGGTCGACGCTCTTAGGCATGGCTACGCTTGTTCCTACCCCAAAGCCGTCTGCCACGTCACGGAGTTCCGCTATCTCTTGCTCATCAAGCCCCCCACTGACTATAACCTTGACATTGTCGTAGCCGTGCAGCTTGAGCGTCCACTTGACCTCCTCGACAATGTCATGCATATTGCCTCTCCTGCTGGAGGGCGTGTCTAGCCTTATGCCCCACAGCTTTTCCTTAAGCAGCTCAGCCGCCGTGAGGGCCTCTATTCTCTCGTCATCAAAAGTGTCTGCCAGCGCTACTATGTTTATCTTATTGCCGTAAAGCTCTGCAAAGAGCTGCCACGCCTTCTTCTGGTCTCCCACAGTTATTATCAAGGCGTGAGGCATGGTGCCTTGGGGCGTGAGCCCTAGGTACTTCTCTGAGAGTATGCCACTCACCGAATCCGCCCCACCTATGAAGGCGGCCCTGTCAGCGGCTGGAAACACTGCAGGGTGCAAGGCCCTTAACCCAAAGAACAGGTATAGCTTGTCGCCGGCTGCAACGCGTATTCTGGCTGACTTAGTAGCTATGCTGCTCTCAAATCTTAGAACCCCAAGGACTGGCGCCTCAAAGGGGGCAAAGGCCTCATATGGAGCCTCTATGAGCATAAGCGGCGTCTTTCTCCTGAAAACCGTTCCCTCGGGAACAGAGTAAACGGTGAAAGGCTTGTCCTTAAGTATTGCTAGAGCCTCCTCCAGCCCCGCGTAAACTGCCCAGTCGCCCTCTGGAGGGTTGCTGTACAAGTGGACCTCCATTCTGACCTTCACATTACTCAGGTTAGCGAATCTTAGGACTTCCTGGGTGCGCTTGAAATATATGTCGCTCGCCTCACCGTTTGTTATCTCCTCCTTGGTGGCAACAAATATGCTTGGCTCCCTGGGCACTACGCTTCGCCCCCTCATTTAGACCATGTTAGCGATTTTAAAGTTCCCTAGGACAACGCTTAAGAAATCTTTGACTAGCTCAAAAGTTTAATCGCCATAATCCATTGAAATAGCAAGCCCAAGGGTAGCTACTGTGTAGTTTTAACAAAAGCTTATCTAGGCCAGTTCTCCTAATGAAGAAAACAGAGGCGAGCAAAGTGAAGGTTAGGGCCGTTGAAGCGAGAAGAATGAAGGGCAAGAAGGAGGTTGACGGCAAAGTCTATGAGTATGAGTACTACGCGCTGCCTCTGAACCTTTACATTAAGAAGTACGTTATTGAGAGGTGGGGCAGGGATTTCGTTGTAGAAGTTGATGAAGATACTGGAGTAGTGTGCATTAAGCCTAAGCAGATAGGTGACCTCCTGGGCCTTGCCAAGTGCCCTGCCATACCCCTCAAGGGGGGAAGCTGAGCTCATGGCCTGAATTTTATTATTAAATAATATCATTAATAAAGATGCTACTGGAAGGACTTTTGCGCCAGGGCTCTAGCGGCTAAACGACCTTGGCATTATGTGGCCTGCGCCTAGTATTAAGGCCTAAGTGACCTAAGGCAGCTATTATTGCGATTGCTCGATGAGCCCTCTCCTTTTGACAAGACTCACCACATCACCGTACCAGTGTTGCGCGACACGGGCTTCTCCGCGAGACACTTTATTATAAAATTAATATTAACCATCGTAGCAGTAGAGCGCTGAAGGTGAACTAGTTGCCACTCTTCGGGACAGCTGGAGCCAGGGGGCCGTTCCCAGAGAAAGTGAACCCTAGGCTCATATACGACATCTCGCTGACCGCCGCCAGATTAATAGCTAGCTCTAAGGGAAGCGCCGTAGTTGGTCACGACTCAAGACTGACAAGCCCCTTGCTCTCACTGGCTGCTGCCTCAGGCTTTATGGCTGGGGGGCTCGATGCCATCCTTATAGGCATAGCGCCGCTACCAGTAATAGCCCACGAGGTCAAGCGCTCCCGATCATCCCTTGGCGCGTCAATATCTGCTAGCCACAACCCTCCCATTGATAACGGTATAAAGCTGCTGAAAAAGGATGGCATGGAGCTCTTTAGGAGTGAGGAGGAGTCCATCGAAAGTAACCTTGGGTCTGTTCACGAGATTTCTTGGGACAAGGTGGGATCCTTTACCATGGAAACCTACGCCGTCGATTCATACATAAATGATGCCTTAGAATTTATAGATGCTAATAGCTGGAAAAGGCTTGAGAAGCCCAAGGTACTGGTGGACTGCGCCAACGGAGCCGCAAGCATAGTGACCCCAAAGCTGTTGAGGGAGGCCGGCATCGAAAAAATTGTGAGCATAAACTGTAACTTGGATGGGACTTTTCCTGGCAGGCTCCCAGAGCCCAGGCCTGACGTGATGGCGTCTATACAACCAATGCTTGAAAGCTCGGGAGCCGAGATGCTGCTTGCCCATGATGGTGACGCTGACAGGCTGGCACTGCTGGTGAGGGGGCTCGGCTTTGTCAAACAGGACCTCGTAATTGCTATGCTAGCCCGCCGTAAGTTAATGGATAAGAGAGGCGACATAGTTGTCTCAGTAGATGTTGGTTACGAGGTCCAGCAGGTTGTGGAAAGAATGGGAGGCAGAATCGTTAGGGCCCCGCTTGGGAGGTTACACGAGTACATAACAGGCAACACCCTGATGGCTGCCGAACCTTGGAAGCTTATAGATCCGGCCTGGGGGCCCTGGCCTGATGGCATCTACCAGGCGCTTCTGATAGTTGACGAAGTGATGAGAAGCGGCGCCTCAATCGATGAACTGGTGCTCTCCCTGCCATCATACCCTAGTGCGAGGCTCTCCTTTGTAGTGAGGGAGGATCACGACAAAGACCTCTTATACACGGGCCTCTCGCATCACATAGAAGAAGCCATTGGAACCAAGGTAGTTAACATGCTCACCCTGGACGGTGTTAGAGTCGAAGGTGAAGATGGAAGCTGGATACTTGTTAGAAAAAGCGGCACCGAAAGCAAGGTAAGAGTTTATGCCCAGGCTACAAGGCCTGCAAGACTTAAAGAGATAGTTGACAAAATTAAATCTATAGCTTTAAGTTCAGCGCAAGAGCTTAACATAGGTTTGGTCAACATCGAGGAGGCAGTAAGCATGATATAGCAGCTTTCACTTTTAAAGGGGCCTCGCTCAGCAGACGACTAGGTGTAAGCGTTGAACGGAGAAGAAAAGGGGGCTAACCCCTGGATTGACCTCTCAGAGAAGCTGGAGGAAAGGGCCCTTTACCTGGAGAAGGTATTGAAGGAGTTCATAATAAATGTCAGCTCCGCGAACCTTGACTCGCTACTTAAGGAAAACAGGATAGTGTTCCTTTATTTTACGGCCGAGTGGTGCGGCCCCTGTATAAACTTTTATAAGACCTTCAAGGACGTGGCGACGGAGCTACTAGTGCCCAGAGTCGCCTTCGGCAAAGTTGACGTGGACGCTGCTTATTCTGTTGCAGACAAGTACCAGGTAAGGCACATACCCTCAATACTAATAATATCTGACGGCAAGGTAGTTGATACTATAGTGGGCCAGGTAAGTAAAGACGAGCTCAAGAGAAGAATGAGCGCGTACGTTGGAAGGGCCTCCAAATAGCTCCTGAGGGCTGGGTCCTAGCCGTCCTTGAAACGGGTCTCCAAAACTGCCATCGCCGCGTGCACGTGCCAGCTATTGACTTAAGAGATTGCCAACTATACCGATACTTAGGCTACATTAGGCGTGGCCCTACGGATACTTGTACAGGCTTAAATAACTGACGCCTCCGTAAAATAATCTCAGGAGGTAACATAATTGGCTGTAACTGAAGTATCAAGAGCCCGCGTAGAGGGGCCGCCTACCCTGGCTGCCCCTGGCAGGCTTGTTAAGGAAGGCAATGAGGTATTTGTAGAAATAGCTGGGAAGAGAATTCCGATAGGTGGGCCTCTCCCTGAGCTGAGGGAAGGTGAGAAGCACGTAAACTACACGACGAGCCTCTGCCCAGTGTGCATGAGGCTCCTGCCAGCAAGAATCATAGAGAGGGACGGCAAGATCTACATAAGGAAGGTCTGTCCAGAGCACGGCGAGTTCGAGGAACTTTACTATGGGGACGCCAAGATCTACTATAAAATGATGAAGTATGAGGAGAGCGGCAAAGGAGCGGGCCACGTGAAGGCTTATGTAGCCCTTACGTTGCCATGCCCATATAACTGCGGCCTGTGTCCAATGCACGAAAACCACTCGGCGCTCGTAAACCTGGTGGTGACGAACAGGTGCGACCTGAGCTGCTACTACTGCTTCTTCTACGCAGAGAAGGCCGGTTATGTTTACGAACCATCCATAGAGCTGCTGAGGTACCAGGTTAGGCAGATAAAGAAGCAGGGCTTCACCATGGCAATCCAGATAACCGGCGGCGAGCCAACCCTAAGGGAAGATCTGCCAGAGATCATAAAGATGTTGAAGGAAGAGGGAGTAAAGCACATACAGCTTAACACCGCAGGAATTAAGTTCGCCGAGATGTACTTTAACGACCCAGAGGCCGCCATAAACTACGCGAGAACGCTCAGAGAGGCAGGCGTAAACACCGTCTACATGAGCTTTGACGGCGTAACACCTAAGGCTAACCCCAAGAACCACTGGGAGGTGCCCTTCATATTCGAGGTCTTCAGGAAGTCTGGCATGACGAGCGTGGTCCTCGTCCCGACGCTTATCAAGAACGCCAACTTTAACGAGATGGGCCTCATACTTAAGTTTGCAGGCAAGCACATGGACATAGTAAGGGCCGTCAACTTCCAGCCTGTGAGCCTAAGTGGGCAGCTGAAGAGAAGCGAAAGGGAAAAGATGAGGGTAACCATAGCTGACGCCATAAAAGGCATAGAGGAACAGACTGACGGCCAGATACCCGCAGATACATGGTACCCAATACCCGTGGCCGCCAAGTTCGCTAAGTTCGTAGAGGCGTCAGTTGGCAGCGAGCAGTTCTGCATGGCCAATCACCCCATGTGTGGCGCCGCTAACTACGTCTTCGTTGAGAGAGGACCTGACGGCGTGCCAACTAAGTTCGTTCCACTGGGGGACTTCTTCGACATAGAGGGCTTCATAGAGTTCCTTGACAAGGAAAGGTTTAACGTAGAGGACTCGAAGTTCAAGAAGTTGGCGTTGCTTAAGGGAGTCATAGACCTCAGGAAGTTCACCGACAAGGAGAGGATGCCGAAGGAGCTCAGCTTCTCCAAGCTGCTCACTAGTGTCCTGATAAGGAGGAACTATGACGCCCTGGGAGAGCTGCACTACAAGATGCTCTTCATAGGCATGATGCACTTCATGGACCTCTACAACTACGATGTGGAGAGGGTCAGGAGGTGCAACATACACTACACCATGCCCGACGGCAGGGTGGTGCCCTTCTGCACCTTCAATGTGATGGAGAGCCTCTATAGGGACTATATACAGGCTAAGTACAAGAAGATGGACCTACAGGTAAACAAGATGGAGGGCTTCAGCCCAGGAGAAAAGTACAACAGATCCAAATACATACTGAGGATAAAGAAGGACCCGCTCTACTATGAGACGTATAAGGGCCTTATTTACTAAAACCTTTCAAAAGCCCTCACTGCAAAGTTTACTCCTTTTTGCTATCCACGTTGATGCAGCTATCACTCACTTTGTTTATTTATGGCTAGATTCCTCTCTCACTTTCACCCTTAATGACCTTATACCTTAAGTGGATCCAGCCACCGCACAGTACCTTGAGTTCCCTCAGGTAGAGGTCCTGAAGCAGGCTCCTCTCGCCATTAATTACGCTTATGCCAGAGCCAAATACTACAGGTGAAAGCGTGATCCAGAGTTCGTCTACAAGCCCCTCCTTCAGAAATCTGTAACTGGTAGTTCCTCCGCCCTCTATCATTAACCTTCTTACGCCCATTTCAAATAGGGCGCGCACGGCAGCGCTTAGATCAACTTCAGGCCCTACGCCGGCCCTTATTATTACTATGCCTCTCTCCTTGTACTTAGCCAGCTCTTCTTCGCTATGATTCTCCGTGGTTATTATAACGCCCTTTCCAGGAATCGAAAACATGTCAAGAGTGGGAGGCACCTTGAGTGACGCGTCCACCACGACTCTTAATGGGTTTTTGCCGACGGCCTTCCTGACCGTCAGGGAAGGATTGTCCTTTATCGCAGTGTTGGCACCCACTAAAACTGCATCTGACCATGCCCTTAGTTTATGTTGAACTTTAAAATCTTCGTCGCAACTGAGCCTTGAAAAGCCTTCCTCGGTGGCTATACGCCCATCAACGCTCATAGTTGAAAATATTATAGTATAGGGCCTCATCTGATCCCCTAACGGTTTATGTGCTTTAGTTTTAATAAAATCGAAGGCCGTATACGGTACGGGGTGAACGTTGAAATTCATTAACGAGACTCTAGATGTTAGAACCAGGGACAGGTTTGACGTAATAGACGTAACTGATAGTGTCAGGGAGTTTCTTTACAGGAACAACGTAACAAACGGCCTCCTCATAATATCGGTGCCTCACACAACCGCGGCTGTCACTATAAATGAAGCCGAGGCAGGGCTCATGGATGATATACTAACCGCCGTAAAGAGGCTCTTTGAACCGGGAGGGCCATGGAAGCATAACCTAATAGATAACAACGCTCACGCGCATATAGCGGCATCATTCATAGGCAACTCTAGGTGTCTCACCGTGATAAATGGTAGCCCTAAGCTAGGTCGTTGGCAAAGGGTTCTGCTCATCGAAATGGATGGCCCAAGGACAAGGCATCTAGAGCTGACGTTCATCGGGGAGTGACCTAACTAAAGCGTTTTCAGCTCAACCCGTGGTAGTCCTTCACCTAGAGTAATAATTGCATATTTACCCATGCTCAGAGGCCCTGGATTTACCGAGAGCGTTACATCATTAAACTCTACTCCCGGGGACTCATGTACATGACCGAAGAGGTGAATCTTCGGCTTCAGTTCCCTGACCAGAAGCCCTATCTCAGGCAGTCCTATGTGAACTCCTATATACGCCAGGTCCAGCACACCTCTAGGCGGGTAATGAGTTACCAGCAGGTCTATGGGCTCGCTCCCGCTCACAGTCCTCCTCAGCTTCACAATGTCGCTCCTGAAGTCTATGCCCCCAACTCCCGCTATATTGAGGCCCTGCACCCTAACGAGCCTGCCGTCCACTAGAACTCCTCCTCCGTCCAAAGCCCTCCTTATGGAGGGATCATCCAGGTTGCCGGTCACCGCCAGCGCCTTCCCTGGACAGCAGGACGCCAGGAGCTCGGCGGTCTCTAAACACTCAAAGTCTCCAGAGGCTACCAGGAGATCGAACTTCTCAGAGGACAAAAACTCCCTAAAAATCTCGTGGTTACAGTGTATGTCAGAGATGTGAGCAATTATCATAGTACCACACCATATCTGGCCAGGTACTGCCTTAACCTGGCCATGGCCCTTAGCCTTTGTGCGTTTCCCAAAGCTGACTCCTCTATGGCCCTCGCCAGGTACTCTATGGCTTCCTCGGCAACCTTCCTGTCAAATGGGTATGGAACCCCATCCTTACCCCCAACCGCGTAAGCGTAAGCGAAGGGGTCCATTGACAAGGTAACTGGGTCCCTCTCCGAGGTTGGCACAGAATATATTACATCGGCTATGAGGGCCAAGGCCCTCACCACAGCGGGCCCGAGGCCTTCCACAGTGGCTAAGTCTTTCTCGTCCTGAGGCGGGTTCTTATAGATTATGTCAAGCGATCTAAGCAGCTGCCTCGAGGGCACGACCGGCCTATAATAGGCCTTTGGCTCTGACGCTTTGACTTCCCCCTCAATCTCGATGTACCTTAGGAGGTTAGGCGCGCCCAGGGCAGCGTTGCTCTGGGCCAGCAGCCTTAGAAGCCTCTCTTTGCCCTCGGCAATTATATCAAGGTAAGTTTTCCTGGCGGCTCCGCTCTCCTTTGCAGTCGCGTTGAGCGTTATTTTGCTGCGATATCCTGTGACGCCAGAGAAAGGCTCCTCTATCGAAGCCCTATCTATATGATACCGCCTTGCCATCCGTGTCCTTAAGTTCATACCCTGTTGAATTACAAGCTGAGGTCCCTTGTCCGTGAGCACCAGCGCATGTACGTACGTTTCATAACCGTCTTGCAAGAACGTCGAGGCGGCGCGGGCGGCTACCTTACTAAACGTGAAGGCCTCCTCAGAGTTTACCCCTAACAGCCTCTCGGCCTTTTCAGCCTCTTCCTTCACCTGCAGCATCCTCTTGCCCTTACCGCCAAGTACTAGAAAACCCAGCTCGTTGGACCAGCTGATCTCCTTAAGCAACGTTACCACCACGGTTGTGCTCCCGCTGCTATCCCAATCCATCCCAATGACGTTGTTAAATGCCTGGAACCAGAAGGGGTCAGCCAAGGCCCTCACTAGGCCATCAGGTCCTCTTTCGTCAACGATAACCTTAACTATGCTCTCTGTAAGAGACCTCATAACCTTTAGCATCCAAGGAGGTACGTGGCCGTCATGTAATGGGAGGTCGGCGGCGCCTGTCAACTGTTGGCCCCGTAAAAGGTTGCCCAGCGAACCTTAATTGTTTTGGACTTCGGATTAGCTTTGCGCCATTTAATGCAAAACGTGGCCGTCAGGCTCGATTTATGCGGTCAGCAGTTTAGCTCAATGCCGTTACGGCTTAGGGCCTCCAAGATCTTCGAACTATTAGACAGCTTAGCTATCACGTCTTTAGCTTCTTTACATGAGGAAGTAACTATGTCAGATACCTTAAAGCCAAGGGCTTCATAATAGCGACCCTGAAGCACCGTTGAGACCAGGTCACCCACCTTAGCCGCTTGGGCCTCAGGGGTCTTCCCTTCAGAGTATTCCATGGCAGAGGCTTTTATAAGGCGACTGATTTCTAGGCCTTCTATGGCTCTCCTTTCGGCGGCCTCCTTTTCCTCCTTAATGTCCGCGCTCCTTGATATATCGCCTATAACTGATTCGCCTATGTCGTGAACTAACGCTATGAATGCCGCCTTAAAGGGGTCGAGGCCTGCTGAAGAGGCCACTTCCGCCGCTATGAGCGCTGAAGCGAACGAGTGCTGAGAGACGCTTTCAGCCAATGAAGATGGGACTCCCCTTAACATCCAGCCAGTCCTTGAGAGCGAGTTCAGGGCTACTATGACATCGGGCAGCCTCATCCTGGGTCACCCATATGGCCGTTGATCACAAATCTATAAAAGAAAAGATAGGATTCAAAGTGAGCTGAAAACCTCGCCCCTTCTAGAGGCGGCGCAGCTCACCTTGAGTTAAACCTACGCGACTAGGTAAGTTCATCTTCATCACTTAGAAACGTATATGGCTGGCTTACCTGGCAGAGCGTTGCTCTTCCTTGGTGAGACGCCCTCCTCCTCCTCCTCAATTCTTATTTCAATTCCTCCCAGCTCTCTTGAAAGGAAGTCCCTGGCCTCGGCCAGAGCTTTAAGCTCCACGTCCCTTGAGACCAGCAACTCTAGCACCTCTGGGCTTCTGAGCACGCTCTGCAGCACTTTTGACAGCTCCTGGCGGGGCACGCCATAATCTTTCCCCATGACATCTTTAACAGCTTCCTTTAATGGTTTGCCAGCGTCCACTGCCCTCTTGAGGTCGCTGAGAACTGCGTACTTCCACTCGGCCGCCACGGTAACTGTAACGCTCTTGGCTGCACCTAGGAGGCCTATGACGTCCCTTACATCGTTTAACAGAACCTCTACTATCCTCTCCGCCGTTTCAACGTCATCCCTTATCAGCCTCTCATCGTATTCAGGCCACTTTTCCGTGACAACAAATGTGGTGTGGCCGGTAACATGCCAAGCCTCCTCAGCCGTGTGAGGGGCGAAGGGGGCCAGCATCAAGGTGACGTATTCGATGTACTTCTTCAACAGGTCCCTGTTAGGCGTCCCAGCCCTCTTGAGGTACCACCTGAACTTGTTCTGCAACTCGTAGAAGGCCAAAGTAAAGGCTGTCTTGAACTTCAGCTGCTCCATGCTCTCAGTTACTCTCTTAACGGTTGAGTTCAGCGTGCTCTCAAACCAGTCGTCTATAGCTAACCTCTCGTCCCTACCTTTCCCGTAGTTGTCCTTAACGAAGTCAAGCCAGTCAACTAGGCCTGAGAGCGCGGTATCCACGTCACGTAAGGTGAAGTTAGCGTCATCAAGTCCGCCGTCAGCGCCGGCTAGCACCTCTGCAATGCGCGTGGCGTCAGCTCCGGCCTCATTGAGCATTTGACGTAGTGTTATAAAGTTCCCAGTTGACTTGCTCATCTTGGCGCCATTTATCAGAACCCAGCCGTTTATTCCTATGCCGCGGGGCCAGAGGCTCTCATCAAATATTGCCGCGTGATGGTACATGAAGAACAGCAGATGGTTCTGCATCAGGTCCTTGCCGCTTATCCTAAGGTCTACCGGGTACCAGTAGGTGAACTCCCTCCTCGCTGCCTCTATGAGCTCCAGGGGCAGTCCCGTGGACCTTGATACTTCCTCGGCTGATCCCCTGCCAAGGAATACGTAGTCGAAGAACTCAGGCTTAAGCTGTTCAGGGTTTACCTTGCCCTGCAGCAAATAGTCTATGGTGTAGTAGGCCATGTATATTGTAGAGTCGCTGAGGCTCTCTATGACCCAGTCCTTATCCCAAGGCAGCGGCGTGCCCAGCTCGTTCTGATGAGTGCACGCCCAGTCCTTGAGCCAGTCGACGAGCTGCATGAAGTCTGACTTAAGGTGCGGAGGGTAGATGTTCATGTTAGAGAGCAGCTTCTTAGTCCTCAGCTTCCACCCCTCGTCACTGTAGGTGAGGAACCACTGGTTCTCGACGAACTTAACGTGGGTCCTGGCGCCGCACCTGCAGTAGACCTTAGAGGGAAGGGTGTAGACCTTGATCGCGTGGCCTAGTTTAACGAGCTCGCTCTCTATGGCTGGCCTGGCCTCTATAACTTTAAGTCCCTCGTAGCTTCCCACCTCGCCTTTCATTACACCCATGTAGTACTCCCTTGAGTAGAGGTCCTTAGTTGCCTTCTCGAGAAGGTCCCTGTCCTCTTGGCTCTTAGCGCCAAGCTTAGATACTATGCTCTCTGCTGGTATCCCCTTAAGCCCAGGCGTCTCTATTATCTTCTTGACCCTTATTGAGCGAACTTCTGATGGGTCTATGCCATACTCTCTTAACGCGTCCTCGTTCATCTTCTTTAGGTCCATCAGTGCGACGTAGTCATAGGGGGCGTGTGCCGGAACGCTCATGACGAGCCCAGTGCCCTCGTCTGGCACGACAAATGTGGCCGGCAGGACAGGCACCACTGCGTTTGTCAAGGGCACTATGACTTTGACTCCTATGAGCTCGCGGGCGGAAACCCTACCTATAATCTTAACCTCGTGCCTCTGATCCGCCAGCTCCTCAGCCATATACTCATTAAGTATAACCCTCTTTCCGTCAACCTCTGCTAGCACATATTCAGAGGCGGGATTGACCCACAGGTTAGTCACGCCTAATATGGTCTCAGGCCTGTATGTTAGGGTGGCTAAGTAGGTATCGCTGTTCATCTGCTTGAACAGCACTATAGTAGCCTCAACAGGACCTATGCCTACATACTCATCAGGCCTATCGTGGTCGCCTACGACTTTCTTCTCGTGGGGGCACCAGACTACGGGGTGCTCTCCTTTCCTTATATAACCCAGGTCTCGCAACTTAAGGTACTGCCACTCGACAAACTTGCTGAAGTAAGGATTAAGACTTGTAGTGAAGAACTCCCTCCTCCAGTCTATGCTAAGTCCATACCTCATGAGGTCCTTCTTCCACTCCTGAGTGAAGTACCTGACCCACGTGGCGGGGTCCTTAAACTGCGGTATCACGGATTCGGGCACTCCCATGGACTTAAGTTCGTTCAGTATTTTTGCGTCGCCCTCGCTGAGCCTGCGAGCGGCGGCCACTATTGGACCTCCCGTGGCGTGCCAGCCCTGAGGAAAGAGGACGTTATAGCCCCTCATCCTCTTATACCTTGCCGTTATATCAACCCTGAGTATGGTGAACGCGCTGCCCAGGTGAGGTAAGCCATTCATATACGGAAATGGAAATGTGACGAAGAACTTAGGTTTTGATGGATCGACGTTAGCTTCATAGACCTTAGCTCTGCTCCACTCGGCTTGCCACTTATCCTCTATGGACTTCAATCTTTCAGCCGCTCTTACATTTGTTATTAGCGTCAACCGCTCCACCTTCTCTGGGCATTACCTAAGACCCTAACTTAAAAGCTGTTGCCCACTCGCAGCTTAAACTAGGCTATAACCCAAGAGAACCTTAAAGTTTTCAACGAGCTTAACATATATAATAAGCTCAGCTGTGACAGCCTCAGTGGTAGTAAGAGATGAGCGGGGAGGAGAGAGCTGAGATAGTAAGGCATGTGCAGGCCGAGGCAAAAGTAGGCAAGGCACTTAAAAACATTGCCATGATAAGCCTTAAGCCTGATGACCTAGCGAGCCCCGCATCCTTCCAGATGGCTATATCAAGGCTTTACGAGTCCATAATGAAGATGATGGAGTCAGGAGGGCCTGAACAGACCTACATAGCCGAGGTGAGGTTCACTGACGACCTGGGTAACCCGGTCAGCATCGCAATAGATTTAGGCAAGGAAACGCCGCCCTTCTCATCGCAGAAGGTTAAAGCTGAAATAACCATTAGGCTCTACGAGGAGGAATGACGGAGGCCACGCCTCTTTAAATCCATGATATTAAGCCCTGCCCACTCTATATTCCTAAGATAAGGCAAGCTCCTCAAGCCACTTGTTTATAGCTGCAGCAAATGACACTAGCACTGCCGCCCCTCTCTGCTCGTCGCTGAGCATTTTATGCGGCGACACCAGCCAGCCCATGCAGTCGGCGAAGAGCTCCAGGTCACTTCTGTAGGCTTCCAGGCTCTCACCCTCCAAGGCCTTAGATGCGGCCACGAGAAGCGAGGCTACGGCCCTATAGCCCATGCAGTCAACGACGTCGGCAGCGCTGGAGAGGGGCTCGCCCATGAGGTTAATTATTCCATCAGCGTGGTCCCTCAAGTTAACCTTAGCTATCAGCTCATCATAAAGAAGTGACGCATAAACGGACAGCTGGGCCGCGGCGCTGCCTCTAGTGGACCCTGCTATAAAGAGGAGCCTGGCGACCTCATCGGCTATCCCCTTTATATCCTCCATGTAAAGCTCCGCGGCAGCGGGCTGCGAGCCAGTCTCTACGTCGCTGGACATAGCACGCACCTCTGGAGAGAAAGTAAGGTGAAGGCCTCCCTTTTTGGAAGGAGGCCTATACACTAACCTTGACGCCTAATATACCTACAGCTTCAGCTTAAAAGGCACGTCCACTAGAAGTTAAGAACTTGCCTGCTCGGCTAATTTAACTTAAAGGCTGCTGTAGGCTCTTCTCAGCTTAAAGATCGTGTGAGTCCCTTAGAGAAGAAGTTTAAGCTCCCTGGCTGTGCCTAGACAATAGGATGAAGAGTAGAACCCGGACAGCGGAGGGCACCCCCAATGATGAATCCTAGTCCATCAGACCCCTGACGATTCTCCCTTAGGTTACATCAAAAGCGGCGTTAGCCTTCAACGTTTTTAATAACTAACTACATATTTATCAAAATAAATAACATTATATACGTTATAATGTACTAGGTGAAACATTTTTATAAAGGACACATATACTTATACTTAGAATCTAAAACTGGCGGTGCGAGGTGTCCAGCATCAACGTATGGCAACAGCTCGTGGACTACGGCTCGTGGAGCACCAGGGCCATGTCGATTGTCGGCATAGGTATACACTGGGGGATCCTCCAGTACGTCCTCGGTCTTCCATTCATGGCCTTCATAGCGGAGCTCATATACTTCAAGACGAAGGACCCTGACTGGATGAGGATAGCTAAGGTCCTAGTTAAGGGCACAGCGCTAGTCTTCGCCGTAGGGGCTGCCACGGGCACCCTAGTGGAGTTCGGCCTCATAACCGTGTGGCCCAGGGTCCTCACAGCCGTTGGAAAGTGGCTCTACTTCCCGATGTACGCCGAGGTCTTCGCGTTTATCATGGAGGTCCTGGTCATTTACATGCTGTGGTATGGCTGGGACAAGCTGTCGCCTAAGGCCAGGCTAGTCCTAACGTTCTTCGCGTTCGTGGGCCCATGGTACTCAGGTGCCATGATAGTCGCTGCAAACGCCTATATGCAGGTGCCCACTGGCTTAATACCTGACTATAATGCAACTACCGGCCAGTGGCTTTATGCTGAGGGCTATCCAAAGCTGACCCTCGTGATACCTAACAGCATAGCGTCACTGCTGAACATAACGACCCTCCAGTCACTTCACGTCCAGATAATGGGCACCACCAGCGATGGCGTTATAGCTGCCGTGCCAGTTACTATAGTAGACAGGCTAGTCTATGAGTCGTTTGCGGGCTACACATTAAACCAGAGCATACTAAAGCTTGTGCTGAAGCCAAGCGCCTTAAATGACCCAGGGCTGGCGGCTGTGCCGGTGCTCAACGTAGTCAACTCAATAATGGACTCCACTGTAAGGTACTACAACATATACCTGTACCTGTTTGAGAGCCCTGACTTTGCCCCTTCCGTGATGCACTCCATAGGTGCTGGCCTAACTGTATCAGGCTTCACTGCAATGGCCGGCTTCGGGACCAGGCTGCTGAGCGTCAAGGATAAGAGGTATAAGGAGTACCTGCTCAAGGCGTTCAAGTTCTCAGTGGTCTTCTCACTCATAGTGATCATATACCAGGGCCTCATAGCTGGTCACGAGATGGGCGTAGCTGTGGCGCACTATCAGCCTGAGAAGTTCGCCGCCTTCGAGGGTCTAGGCGTCCCAGGCTTCACCTCCATAGCTGAGCTGCTCCACACTGGACCCATAGAGAAGCTCCTGGCCTATGGCACCTTGAGCGCGCACCTGCCAAACTATGGCTACCTTATGACGCACTACAGCAGCTGGGGCAACCTCTCGCCAACATTAGGAGTGCCCGGCACTTCGACTTACCTGCCGCCACTAATAGCAGATTACGCTTACTACGCCATGGTAATTCTTGGCGTAGCACTAGGCGTCTATGCTCTGATACTAACAGGTTACATAGTGTTCCACAGGGCTGACAGGATACCCAGGTTCTGGCTTTACCTCCTTGTTCCAGCCGCCGTGCTAGCGCAGCTCTCAAGCTACATGGGCTGGGCTGCCAGGGAAATAGGAAGACTGCCATGGGTAGTATACGGCATGATGACGCTAAGCGACACTATTACAGTTAACGTACCACCGGCCTGGGGCGAGGCCCTCTTCAGCGTGTTCTACATAGTCATAGGCGCCGCGCTGGTCTATGCTGTTTACAGGTTCCTCTGGGTGCCCTCCAAGAGGGAGGTCCTTGATGAGGTGACGTATTAAGGAGGTGGGATCATGTTCTACAGCTCCATATTCTGGCTGGCCTTCAACTTTGGCATACACATAGTTATGGTAAACCTGGTCATAGGTCTTGCCGTCCTGATACCGCTCCTTAAGTACCTTGGCATGAAACGCGGCGATCAGCTCACTGTAAGCATGGCAAGAAGGCTCATGAAGTACTATGCAGCCACATATGGCATAGCTGGCGTCTTCGGGACAGCATTTACCGTGTTCCTCTTCTCCTATTACCCGTTCGCCACCTTAGTGATAGGAACCGTGGCCATAGTTCCGTTTGCCATAGCCATAGCCATGGTAGCGCTGAACTTCTTCTCGCTCATAACATACTGGTACGGCTGGGACAGGTGGTCGCCAAGGACTCACAACTTAATAGGCTTCCTAATGGCTGCGTCTGCGGTCCTCATACCGTTCGGCTTCAGAGGGGTATTTGCGTTCCTTAACGAGCCAGTGGGCCTTTACTTCACTCAGTCGGGGCCCTCGCTCAACGTTGCTGAGGCCTACTCCAACCCGACGTTCTGGCCGCTTTACCTCTCAAGCGTAGTGGGCGCGCTGACGGCAACTATGATAGCAATAATGGCTGGCTTTGCTATAGCTTATTTGAGGCACCCGGACAGCGAGAAAGCCTATTTTGAGGCCGCGCTGAGAAAGTTCTTTATACCCTCGCTGGTAGGCCTCCTGCTGATGGTTCCACTCATGTTTGCCTACCTTATGTCGCTCACCGGCGTTCCCTACAAGTTCAACAACATAATGGTAGGATTTGGAGTTACTATCGGAGGCGACGCAGCTTATAACTTCACCTGGATATTTGCTTTGCACCTAGCCCTGGCCGCCCTACAGTTCATAGCCCTTCTGTACATAGCCTATGCCGCGTTCAGAGGCAACCTGCTCTCCAGGCATGTGGCCTTCTGGTCCGTCATTGGAGGGGCGGCAGCCTTAGGAACCATAGAGGCCGGCGAGATGCTCAACGCGTTCTCTCAGTTCCCAAGATTTATAGCGTCGCTTAACGCCACGCAGGCCGCGTCCTTCCCGAAGCCGTGGGACGCGCTCATAGCGACCTACAATAACCTTACTAATTATAACACTCTAGCCGCAGCGTCGTTTGGCCAGTTCTTCACGAGCTTTATGATGGCCATAATGATAGTGGTTATAATAGTGTTCATTTATATAGTCTTCTTTAAGGGTTCTTCTAAATAACATTAATCAATTAGCCGCGACTAAAAGCAACTCGGCTTTTTTCCGCTGGCTATTTTATGGCAGTGGACTAAGGCAGACGTAAAACTGCTTTCGAATATCCGATACAAGGAGTCGGTGAGCGCAATGGAAGAGGCCAAGAGAATATTGATGATATCTATAACAGCTGCCGCTTTAGCTTCCGTGCTTAACACAGCAGGAGGAGTGGTCTTTCACAGCCGGCTGCTTGTTATCAATGGACTCACCTGCATAGCCAACCTAGTGGTAATCATATCTAATACCTACTTTTACAGGAAAGAGCTTGAGCCCGAGGACTTAGATCACCCGTTTGGTCACGCCGGTTACTCGCTGAGCGCCTCGGTGCTAACACTTCTCGTGTACGCCTTCATACTTGGGCTTGGAGTTGACGAGGTGCTTAACCCCTCCAGTTACTCAGTGGCGGGCATGGCCTGGCTAGTGCCGCTAGTAGTGGCCGGACTCTACACGGCCAGCGTTATAACAATAAGAAGGCTTGGCGAGCAGTTCGTAACGTACTCT
This sequence comes from Acidilobus sp., assembly GCF_049973875.1. Taxonomy (NCBI): domain Archaea; kingdom Thermoproteati; phylum Thermoproteota; class Thermoprotei; order Acidilobales; family Acidilobaceae; genus Acidilobus; species Acidilobus sp. The sequence goes on along the minus strand of NZ_JBMFJI010000001.1, from coordinate 142,133 downwards.
AATGTGACTACCAGTGAGATAGCTGAGAGCCTTGTTGCTTTAGCTGTCCTGCCGCTGGCCCATTACATGTCATTTGAAATAGACAGGCTCGGGGCTGCGGCTATGCTAATTTACTTGGCCTATCAGGTAATAGCCAACTCAAAAACTATACTTTACAAGGTTACCGGGCCAGCGCCTCCTAGGAGCGTATCTGAAGGACTTACTAAGGACATAAGCTCCATGGGAGTTAAGGTCAAGGATCTTAAGCTCAGGAGCGTCGGGGACAACTACGTAGCTGGCTATGTGATAATAGAGACCCCTCCCACGGAAAGCGTGGAGGCAGCACATGAACTTGCTGATAAGATAGAGACTATGGCCCTGGAAAAATATAACGTCAAACTGGTGGTCCACATTGAGCCTGAGCGGGCCTAAACTTTTAAAGGGACCTTTCCTCAGTCAGCGCGGGTGCGGCTATGCCTAAGGAAATGACTTGCGCGTTCTGCGGTAGGCCCATAGAGCCAGGCACAGGTAAAATGTATGTCGGTGAAAGAGGGGAAATACTCTGGTATTGCAGCAGCAAGTGCTTTAAGAGTGCCATTAAACTAAAGCGTAACCCGAGAAAGCTCAAGTGGGCCAGGCCCTGGATCCTTAAGTCACTAGCCTAAGATCCTCATCAGCAAGGCTAACGCTACTCTCCTGCTTATGAACTTAAAACGTGGGCCGGGTTGTTGCTTGATAATGTAAAATACAACCTAATTATATCATAGTTATGCCATGTCGCTGAATAATAGCAAGGGGTCTTTAACTAAAGCGATATCTAGAGGAAGTTACCAATAGATACTTAAAAATGTGTGCCTACCGAACTGCTGGGGTATAGAGAATGGCTATGGCCGCGCCTCCGTCTGCTTACGATCGTGCAATCACCATATTTTCCCCCGACGGAGAGCTTTATCAGGTAAGATATGCCTTTGAGGCTGTTAGGAAAGGCTGGACGAGCCTAGGCGTGCTAACGGACAGCGGTGTAGTTTTAGCTGCCGAGAAGAGAAAGATAACGCCGCTCCTGGACCTTGATGGTATAGAGAAGATCTACAAGGTTGATGACCACATAGGCGTAACCTTTGCCGGCATGGGCAGTGATGGAAGGGTCCTGATAGACTATGCCAGGCTTGTAGCGGTCAGACACAGGTTGACGTATGGAGAGGCGCCGAGCACCGAGTATGTAGTTAAGTCCGTGGCCGACCTAAAGCAGCTTTACACACAACATGGCGGCGTTAGGCCCTTCGGCGTTGCGTTAGTATTTGGCGGCGTGGACTCCGACGGAACTCCGAGGCTTTTTAGGACGGAACCGGGAGGTCAGTACTTCAGTTACTACGCTATAGCTATCGGCCTTGGAGGTGACGCCGCTAACAGCTACCTGGAGAAGAACTACAAGAAGGACCTCAGCCTTGACGATGCCATAAAACTGGCTATCATAGCGCTGTTCAAGGGAAGGGTTGCCTCCTCCGACGAGAAGAAGGAGGACTTAGCGAACGCCTTTGACGAATATGTAGAAGTAGCTTATATTGATACTAAGGAGAGGACTTTTAACAAGGTAGGTCGCGACGTTATCAAGGAAATAGTGAAGTCCAGCAAGGGCGAGATGTTATCCTCATAAGCATAACATGGACGCTCTGTTGCCATAGGTTCTTGCTTAAGCCTTTTATAGCTATTAAAGCTTCTTGCACTTATGGATCGAAAGCTGCTGGGGCGAGATTTTGCCTAAAAAGCAGGACTATGTAATTGCCTGGATTGATATAAAGGGGCAGCACTTTGAGATCCTGGTAAAGCCCGACGAGGCCTTTAAGTTCAAGGAAGGGGAAAAGGTATCTATATCAGACGTGCTCTGGTCCGACACTGTCTACAAGGATGTTAGAAAGGGGTTGAAGGCCAGTCCAGAGGCCATAAAGAAGGCCTTCGGTACGGATGATATCAACTCTATTGCTGAGCGCATACTCAAGGAAGGGCAAATTCAAATAACTGAGGAGGAGAGGAGGAAGATCATTGAGATGAAGAGGAGGCAGATAATAACATATATCGCTAGGAACGCCGTTGACCCTAAGAGCGGCTCCCCAATACCTGAGCAGAGGATAGAGAACCTCTTTGAGGAGTTAAGGATAGGGGTGGACCCCTTCAGGCCTGTAGAGCAGCAGGCTCTGGAGGCCATTAAGAAAATGGCCACGGCCATTCCCATAAAGATTGCAAGGGCCTTAGTTGAGGTTACTATACCCCCTGAGTTTGCCGGAAGAGCTATAAGCGAGGTTAAGAGGCTAGGTGACGTGAAGAAAACCACGTGGCTTGATGACGGCAGCCTTAAGGTGGAGCTTGAGATACCAGCGGGCATGCAGCTTGAAGTTATAGATAAGATCCAGGGCCTCACGAGAGGGCAGGCGCAGATTAACGTGAAGGTGAGCTCACCGTGAGCCAAGAGGAGAAGGTTAAAAAGGTGCTAGTGCTGCCGGGGGATAAGGTAGAGGGAATCAAGCAGGTCCAGAACATTTACCTCTTTGATTATAACGGAGAGAGGAGAGCCGCGGTCGTTGGACTGTTAAATATAAAGGATGAGGGCGCTTCCTTCGTGCCGCTAAAGGGCTTTTACTTCCCCAATGAGGGCGATATAGTAATTGGCCTAGTAACTTCCCACGCTGCCGCCAACTGGTTCCTCGACATAAACTCGCCTTACCAGGCCACGCTCAGCATTCAGGACTTCTTCGGGGTCAAGCAGGGAGGCCAAGTTCCCGACGATCCGTTTACATACCTCAAAATAGGTGACTACGTTAAGGCAAGAATAGTTGCCTTTGACAGGGTGAGGAGCCCTGCCCTTACGGTTCAGGACAAGGGCTTGGGGAGGATTACAGAGGGTACCGTAGTTACCGTGAGACCAGTTAAGGTGCCAAGGATAATAGGCAAGAAAGGCTCGATGATAGAGACTATAAAGAGCGCCAGCGGCTGCGATGTCTTTGTAGCGGTGAACGGAAGAGTACATATAACTTGCCAGAACGAGGTTCTTCAGGAAATAGTGGCTGAGGCCATAAAGATGATTGAAACTCAGTCCCACACGACAGGTCTCACGGCCAGGGTGAAGCAGTTTATAGAGGAAGAGAGAAGGGTTAGGGGGGTCTGAGAGGATGCACGTAAGGCCAGCTAAGTTCTTCGACGAAAGCGGCAGAAGGCTTGACGGAAGACTGCCCGACGAGATGAGACCCGTAGATATGAAAGTCGGCGTCTTAAGTAACGCCGACGGATCAGCCATAGTTTCCTATGGTAAAACTAAAGTCTTAGCGGCCGTTTACGGCCCCAGGGAGCCTTTACAGAAGTACACAGTATTGCCTGACAGGGCGTCATTGTTCGTCAGATATCACATGGCCCCATTCTCTACAGAGGAGCGCAAGAGCCCTGTGCCAACCAGAAGAGAAGTGGAGATCTCCAAGGTCCTAAGGGAGGCTTTAGAGCCCGTCGTAATAACGGAACTCTTCCCACGGACTGTAATAGAGGTCTATGTAGAAGTGCTCCAATCCGACGGGGGCACCAGGACTGCCAGCGCAACCGCTGCCTCGTTGGCCCTAGCCGACGCCGGCATACCTATGAGAGCCCTCGTGGCAGGGGTCGCTATCGGCAAGGTAGACAACGTTGTAGTGCTAGATCTTAATGAACCAGAGGACAACTTTGGTGAGGCTGACATGCCTGTAGTGGCTGCACCTGACCTGGGCCTGATAACGTTGTTCCAGCTTAACGGCGTTATGACTGTGGAGGAGACGCAAAAGGGCCTTGATATGGCGCTTAAAGCTATAAGCGAGCTAGTTGAAAAGGAAAAGCAGACCCTAAGGAGCTCCATAGAGGAGGTCGATGTGGAGTGAGCTACACGCCATACAGGGTACCTATAGTGTCAAAGATCAGGAGTAAGAGTCTAATTAGCCTTTACAAGAAGGGCGTGAGGAGCGACCAGCGCGATTTTGCTACGCCTAGGAACCTCTCAATACAGGTAGGCGTAATAGATAAGGCTGACGGCTCGGCGTGGGTCAAACTTGGCAACACGCAGGTGCTCGTCGGCGTCAAATTAGAAGTGGGAACCCCATATAGGGACACGCCAAATGAGGGAGTCCTTCAAGTTAACTCCGAGCTGACCCCAGTGGCCTCGCCTACGTTTGAGCCAGGACCTCCTGATGAAAACGCTGTCGAGCTGTCAAGGGTCATAGATAGAAGCTTAAGAGATCCCAAGGCGATAGACCTGAGTTCCCTTGTGATAAGGCCCGGTGAGAAGGCCTGGGTCCTTTGGATAGACGTCTACGTTCTCGACTATGATGGCAACTACTTTGACGCTAGCATGTTAGGAGTTATGGCTGCACTAATGAACACTAAGGTTCCTGAGTACGAGGAAACAGAGTCAGGGGAGATAATAATAAACAGGGAGAAAGAGACCCCGCTTAAGCTAAATAGGCGTGTCGCGCTAGTCACGAGCGTGAAGGTGGGCGACTACATACTAATAGATCCCAACCTCGATGAAGAGCTGCTTGCAGACAGCAGAATGGTCATAGCATTTGATGAGCAGGGAACTATAGTAGGCATGCAGAAGAGCGGCATGGGAGGTTACACCAGGGACGAGCTGCTCAAGGTCATCGATATTTCAAGAAACGCCTCACAAGTTTACTTTAAATTGCTAGACCAGGCGCTTCAGAGCGGCGGCAGCCAAGGGTGAGGCCCTGTGGTCTATAGTCACACCAAGTCAGTGGGGATAACGGGAAGATATGGTGCTAGATATGGCTCCACGCTGAGGAAGAGGGTCAAAGCGGTTCTTGAGAAGAGGTACGCGGACCACACGTGCCCGTTCTGTGGAAGTGTAGGCACCGTCAAGAGAATTTCGACAGGGGTGTGGAAGTGCACCAAGTGTGGCAGAGTGTGGGCAGGAGGGGCTTATGTGCCGCGCACTGAGGTAGCCACCTACCTGCCTCCATACTACTCAACGTCAGGGATGTGAGGTTTTTGAGCGAGAGGCCCCTAAGGCTCGTAAGGAGACTGTCAGGGAGGGCCTCTGAATTTACAACACTGCTCACTAGCAGCAGAAGGCCTAGCAGGAGGACCCGCACCCTCATAAAGGATCTGGAGTCCGCCATATATGGAGTAGTTAGGTTTACAAGGGGTCATGAGTCCTTAAGAGACCTCAACAGCATAGCCATCGCCAATGGATTCAAACGCGTTGTTATAATAAATGAGTGGAGGGGCAACCCGGGCCTGATGGTGATATATTCCCCTTCTGAGGAGAACCTTGTTGAGATTGGAAGACTAAAGATAGTTGGGGTTAAGCTGAGGAGGGAGCTGGGCCGGAGGGACGCTGGGCAGTGCAGAGAGGTGGTAAGTTCAAGTAAAGACGAGACCACTATCTACATAACAAAGCTGCTGGCTGATGCCTTTCAGCTCAGGGCTGCTGAAAGGCCTGATGCTGACTACCTAGAAGTTTCCTTAGATGGGGATCAAGTAGCCATAGCGCCGCGGAAGCGTAAAACTAACGCCATCTTTGGGCCCCTGTTAAGGGTGGTGGTCCCAAACGGGCCTCGCAAAGGCAGAGCTTGAGCTCTGCGGGGAACTTAATGACGTAACTGCAATATATAGGGCCTTAGTTGCAGAGGCCTCTCAGCCGGGCACTCCAAGAAAGGGCAGCATCAACGTAGAAGTTAAGGATAACTGCCTTAAAATATCTGTGACCTCTGATGATTTGGGCGACTTGAGGGCTATTGTAAACTCATACCTTTATCTAGTCCATGCCTCCTACTCTGTTGTAAGAGGCTTATCGCTGGACAGGCATGAGGAACCTTAGGCGTCTAAAGGCTAATGTTAAGTGATTAGCCTGTCAAGGCCTCTAAAACCTCGAGCCACCACTTTACTTCATCGATTGAGAGGGGCCTTCTTCTATCGCCCTCCTCTACATAAGCTTCTATTGGCGCCACTTCGTTATCTTGGCTCAGTTTAAATAATATGATCATGCGACGGGACTCCGCGGGCTGCGCCTCAGTATCGGAGGCTGCCTCACCAATGCTTGGGGTGGTTGCTATAAGCTCTACGGCGCCCTCCATTAAGTTAACCTTATACATAGGATTTCCTGAAACGAACTGCAAAAGCTTATCTAGCTTCATCTCTCAGGCCTGCCTTTCTATGTGGAAAAGCTAAGACTAAAATCTCCATATATAGGGCTCTTGAGAAGATGCTAACTAGTCGAACCTTAGCAAATAGTTATCCCGAGTTTCATGATTTCCCTTATATCAAAGCGAGCCGCTGGGGATGCTGTCAGCTTAAAAACCCAAACCTGCAGCAAGTGAGTAGGAGGCTGCAGGCTATGGCCTATGGACTATACCACTACATAGCTGAAGCGTGGAAGAGGCCCTATGATGGCGATCACGGTAAACTGATGAAGGAGAGACTAGTAGAGTGGAGGGATGAGCCTACAATAGTCCGCGTTGATAAACCCCTGAGGCTCGATAGGGCCCGTGCCATAGGATATAAGGCAAAGCAGGGCTTCGTTGTAGTCAGAGTAAGGGTCAGAAAGGGAGGACAGAGGAAGGTAAGGCCTGACTCAGGCAGAAGGCCGAAGAGAATGGGGGTAGAGGGCTATACCTTAGCTAAGAGCCTACAGCAAGTCGCGGAGGAGAAGGCGCAGAGAGCTTACCCCAACCTAGTGGTCCTTGGAAGCTACTACCTGGCCGAGGACGGCCAACATAAGTGGTATGAGGTAATAATGGTAGACCCCAACGCGCCTACCATAAAGTCTGACCCCCAGCTTAAGTGGGTTGCCGTCAGTGCCAGTGCTAGGGGAAGGCCCTTCAGAGGACTTACAGCAGCTGGGAAGAAGGCCAGAGGCCTGCTGAGCAGCAGAGGGCTTAAGGGAACCCATATACAGAAGTGGAAGGAGAAAGCTAGGGAGAGGGCCAGAAAGGCTAGGCATGAGGCTAGCAGGGGGGCAAGGCTAATAGTGCCCCACACTAAGAGCGATAACAAGTAAGCCAAAGAAATATTAAACTTCCGAACTAAGCCCTGTCGTAATTTAACTCTTAGAACGCGGTGAAGTTAATTGCGCGTTAGGTTGTTAGAAGCCAGGGTTTACGTCCATGCTACTGAGAGCGAGGAAAAAGTTGTTCAGGCACTACATAACTTGATAGGTTCCTCTAACATAGTTGTAGAGGAGCTCAGAGGATACTTTGGCAATCCTATAACAGTAGTCTCGACCTCGAAGGAGAAGGAGGAAGCGGAAGAGGCCTTTAACAAGATGATCTCAATGCTGACGGAGCCCGACAGGAGGTTCCTGCTATCATCACTAGAGGAGAGGGTAGACAAGGAGGGCTCGCTGCACCTGAGATTCGATAAACAGAAGGCCTACTTAGGCAAGGTAGTGCTTTCCGACTCCGATGACGTAATAAAGGTTAGGGTTAGATTTTTCAGAGAATCGAGGGAGCAGCTGATTGAGGAGCTCAGGAGTGAAATAGAGGGCCTAAAGAAGTGACGCATAGCATATTTGCGGATCTTTCCGTCAGGTTAGCTAGGGAGCCAAAGGAACTTGTAGAGAGAGCCTCTAACCTTGGCTTCAAAGTTATTGGGGTCGAAGAGCGTGCAGAATATAGTCATGGCAGTTTAGAGGACCTCTTTAAGGTAACAATGGTGAGGAGGGTGACCTTTGAGGTTGATAGCAACACCGACCTTGACAGCTTGCTGAGAAAAGTTGACAGTAAAACCTTAGTGTCTGTGGTTCCGCTAGACTTTCGCACGTACAGGGAGGCAGCTAAGAATGAGAGGGTTGACATGATAAGATTTGCGCCAGGGACCCCAGTTCGCCCTGATAAAGAAACGCTTAACTTACTGCTTCAGAGGGGCGGCGGCGCCGTTGAGATACCGCTCAGACCGTTAATTAGCAATGAAAGATGGCTGAACTTCCTCTACGAAGTCCTGATAAGATGCTATAGAGTTGGACTAAGGTCTGTAGTCGTCAGCGACGCTGAAAACCCTTATGAGCTCTGGCACCCCCTTGAGATTATTGGCCTACTCTCAAGCCTTGGAATTCCTAGGGAGTACGCGATTTCTTCACTCACTAGCTCCCCCGGCTTCGTCCTCTCCCGCAGAGGACTCAGGCTCGAGGGGGTTCCCGCTCAGGGAACGGGAGGCAAACAGTAAGCAGCTTTGTATGTTCCTGTTCGACACCAACTCAGGACATTTAGCTATGACGAACTTTGCCTTACCTGATAGGTAGTCCTCAAGGCCTGCCGGCTCCTCTAGTTGGCCGTTGTTAAGCAGCACACAGCTAGGCCCAGCGTACCTGAAGAGCTGAGGGTGAACCTTCATGAGCTCGGACCACGTTAGCCAGGCTACATGCCTTATCTCCCACTGAGCATGGGTGCACATCCTGAGGGGCAGGAATGAGGCCACAAGCTCCCTCCCATTCATTGTGAACGTTAGCTTAGTCCTCACAGCCATGGGGATGACAAACCTTGAGTCCTCCTTCGGGGCGCCCGTTGAAAGCAGCCTATAGTAGGTGGAGGTCGCCAGCAGCAGACCTCTCGCGTAAGCCTCAAGCCTCTTCTCATCGTTCAGCGAGGGAGGTATGACGTAGGCCGCTGAGGCCAGCCTTGCCATCTCCTCTAGGGACAGCCCCTCCGCCGCCCGCCTGAGGGACTCTGAGTAGCAGGCGTAGGCTTCCCTTGCCCTCTCGCCCTTGGGCCTCTGGGGACATTCAAGGCCAAGCTTTGAGGCTGCCGTCAAGGCCATCTCCCTTAGTGAGGCCTCGGTGTACCTCATGCTCTGCTGCGTAAAGCTCGCTATCCTGTGCCTCACAAGCTGATGAGAGCAGACCCTGGAGCAGCCCTCAACTATGAACGTGTAGCTTGAGTGCTCCCAGGGGCTCAGGTGGCCCCTCTTTAGAGTCTCCCTTATCCAGGTCTCGACCTCGCCCTCGTCTATCTTCAGGAGTTCAGAGGAACCCTTCCTTGACGTGCTCATCTTTGAGGCCGCGGCAACTATCCTAGGCGCGTCAGGGGTGTACTGAACCAGCGTCACTGTTATGCCAAGGCTTATTTGTAGGGCTTCCAAAGCGCCCCAAATAACTCGTTGAGCGGCTACAGTTTTAAGCCAACAGGCTTCTTGACATGTTTGCTCCTGAAGTTGTTTTAAAAGTCCTTAAAGGCTCTTTTACATAAGCTTAGTCCGACGTAGGGTCTACACTACTTAAGGCGGGGCTTTTCATAGATTCGACGGTGAGAGGGCATCTCCGTGTTCGCTGAAGCCGCTAAGAGATGCGAAGAGTCGCCGGCGGAATGCCCTCAAATAGCTGAGGGCGTTCTCAGGACCATGTGTCCAAATGTAAACGTGTGCAGCGCTGCTGCTGTCAAGAGTAGGGGCGGCTTTTCATGGATAGAAAGTATACTGAGCACTGGAGTTCCAGACGGGAGGCATAGGCTCATACTTTACGTTCTTTCAAGATATTTAGCCAATGTAAAAGGCCTAAACGAGGCAGATGCTGTGAACGAGATAAGAGGTTTCCTTGAGAGAAGCTGCAAAAATTTTGGCAACTGCAGCAAGGTGTACGATTCCTGGATTAGGAATGTTGTAAGTAAAGTTAAGTCCGGAGGCTGGAAACCGTGGAGCCTCGAAAAGTTAAAGGAAAAGGACCCAGACCTCTACAATACAGTACTTAAACTGACCAGCGAGAGCGGCAAAGGGCAGGTCGACACCCTAACTACTACTAGGTCGTAGATTTTGCGCTGTCAAATGAAGGGGCTACACTATCGTAGGTTGCTTTAGCCTTTCTGGCATCATGTCCCTACAGCAACGATTATATCAAGGGTCGTCCTTACAACCCTAGGCCTACAATCCTTTTAAACCCAAAACGAAGGATCTCTGTACGGGTAGCCGGGTCGTCTAGCGGCCAAGGATGCGGGGCTCTGGACGCGCTGGCCGCTAGATTGCGGAGGCCGGGAGAGCCCCCGTGACCGGGGTTCGAATCCCCGCCCGGCTACCACATCGTTGCTCATATGACTCTTTGATTAACCTTTTAACCATGAAACCTTCTGCTAGAGAAGTGAAGAGGGAGAGCTTTGACTTTCAACGTAGCCAAGATGCAGGTGTTTGGTAACAGTAACGTAGGAGTGTACATATTCGCCAATGACAAGATAGCCCTCGTACCCCCAGACATGGAACAGAAGGATAAACAGCTAATAGAGGATATACTTGGTGTTGACGTTTATGAAGTGACAATTATGGGGACCAGGCTGATAGGAGTTCTTGTTGCTGGCAATAATAACGGTCTCCTAGTGCCGAGCACTATAACTGAGGGGGAGCTCCAAACGCTCAAGGAAGCCTTAGGGAGCTCCATGAACATAGGTGTCGTCCCTTCGTCTAGCAATGCGATAGGTAACTTAGTGGCGGCCAATAGTCATGGAGCGCTGGTGTACCCTGGCCTTGATAACAGCGCGACTAAGCTTATCTCGGATGTACTTGGCGTGGAGGTGGCGAAGAGAGCTATATCAGGCATAAGCACCGTTGGCGCGGTCGTAGCTGTGACTGATATAGGAGGGCTCTCTCACCCTGACACCGGCGACGACGAGCTCGAGTTCCTGAAGGATTTATTTAAGGTGCCGTTCAAGACAGGCACTATAAACTTTGGGGTGTCTTTTATTAAGACAGGCCTAGTTGTTAACAATAGAGGGGCAATAGTAGGTGCCAACACCAGTGGCCCTGAGATAGCAAGGATACAGATGGTCTTCTCAGGACTTTAACCAAAATCCCGGACATCAGAGATTATTCAGCCCCTGTCTGGAAAAGGTTTATCTAAGTTTTACCGACTCTTCTCCTTGAGTTCGATCTTGCCTGGCCTTAGCTTCTTATTGGCCATCTCAACTAGGGCCTTCACGTTCCCTTCCTCGTCCTTGATAACCTTTACTAATATCTTGACCCTTCTTGGTGGCCTTTGTATGCCCCGGCTCCAAATGTAATTATTAACATCATCGAGTATCTTTACCGACTCCGGCGAGACCTTGGCGTGTCTGGCCACCAGAGACCTCAATAGGTCCACTGCTCTCTTGGCCCTGTTTGATCTGCGGCCATAGTAGACTTTGCTTAGATTGAAAGTATATACGAAGGCCTCTCCAGGCTCCATGGCCATTCACCTCACACCTTCAGCTTTGATACCCTCCAGTGTCTTCTTCTAGGATTCAATGTAAACTTCCTTAAAGTTTTTACTATTACCCACGCAGGCACCGGCTGGTTGCTCTTGAATGCCTTGGCCAGGCGCAACTTCCTGGCGAGAGGCTTGTGCCTTGACATGTAACCTCCCTCACTTCCACTTGAACTTTATCTCGTATTCCCTGCGAGACCTGCTATCTAGCTGTATTAAAATGTTTTTCACGGTATCATCGTTTACCGGAGGTACGAGCCTTCCTGCCTGCACTAGTGATATTATAGTCTGAATGGCGGCATCTGCGAGCTCGGGCTTCACAAGCTTGAGGTTGTTTATCCTGTTTAAAGCTTCAGGATCAAGTATAGCCCTTAAGATTGCCATCAGCTCTGCCTCGCGTTTGGCCGCCTCCTCCTGCTGCCTCCTCTGGGCCTCCGCCTGTCTCCTCAGCTCCTCAAGCCTCCTCCTCTTGATCTCCTCAAGCTCCTCATCATACTCGTCTGAGTCGTCGTAGTCTCCGTACCCGCTCACTGCCGATCCCAAAGAACTTTGGCCCAGAGGCCTAATAAAACATCTTAAGGGTGCAAGTGACACAGCTCAAGGGAGCAGCGTTGAGGGCCTTCATAGCAGTTGACATAGACAGGCCAGAGCTAGTTAACAAGCTTAAGGAGCTAGAGCTGGAGCTGGAGTCAACAAGGGTCAGGATGAAGCTCGTGGAGCCGGAGAACTTTCACGTAACCCTTAGGTTCCTCGGGGAAATACCTGACTCTGCAGTAAGCGACATAAGGTCTGGTGTGCTGCCTAAGCTGAGGTTTAAGCCTTTTACTTTGAAGCTCTCTGGAGTAGGCGCCTTCCCCTCGCCAAGCTCCGCGAGGGTAATCTGGGTCGGCATAGTTCAGGGCTTCGATGAGCTCAAGTCAATAAGGGATCAGCTGGATAAACTACTTAGAGATACTGGCATTAAATATGAGAGTGACGAGGAGTTCACACCACATATAACTATAGCAAGATTCAAGGAACGCTCTAATCCAGAGGTCGCCAAGTTTATACTAGAACACTCCTCATACGAGGTTGGCGAGATGGTAGTTAACGCAGTTAGACTTAAGAAGAGCATTTTGACACCAAGAGGTCCCATCTACGAGACCATAGCGGAGGCCCGCGTTGGATGAGCCTTAATGATCATCGGCGGCTTGAGGAGGAGGTCCTGGAGAGGCTAAGGCCCACGCCACTCCAGTTAAGGACCCTCTCTAAGTTCTATGAAGTGATTAAGTCACGCCTGCAGGCCAAGCTTAGCGAGAGAGGTCTTGGCTTTATTATAGAGCCCGAAGGCAGTTTCGCAAAGGGTACGCTGCTTGCAGACCACTGGGAGCTGGACATTTTTGTTCTACTTAAAGGCGTCAGCGACGAGTGGATAAAGAGCAAAGGAAGGGAGCTGCTCGAGGGCTCCCTGAAGGGCCTTCCAACCATAGTAAAGTATAGCGAGCACCCCTACGTTACCGTGTCCTTGATGGGAATTGAGGCAGACGTCGTGCCAGCAGTTTACAGAGAGAAGCCTACGGGAAACCTGATGGGGGTCAGCAGAACCCCATTTCATACTAGGTACGTGGCCTCCAAACTTGACAAGGGTAGCGCCGATGAAGTGAGACTGCTCAAGTCCTTCTTCAAGGGCGTGGGAGTCTACGGGGCTGAGGCGCACATAGGTGGCTTCTCAGGCTACCTCACGGAGCTTCTGATAATAACCTATGGCAGCTTTGAGGGAGCCCTTCAGGCCATCTCTAAGTGGAAACCTCCTGTCTATGTGGACCCTGAGAATGTTGGCGATAAGAACCTGCTTTCTAGGCGATACCCTGACTCGCCGTTAATAGTTGTAGACCCTGTTGACCCCACAAGGAATGCCGCCGCCGCGGTAACCCTAGAGAAGCTCTCAACTGCAGTGGCCGCAGCCAAGCTTTACCTTAAGAGGCCTCGGAAGGAGTTCTTCCATATCTTCACCAAATACGCTAGCATAAAGTATGGTATCCCAGTGGCCATAGTGATCTGCGAGGGCGACTATGCAAACTACCCCCCGGGCGATGTGTGGGGAAGGCTTGCAAGGGCGTCAAGATCTATAGCTACCTTGCTGACCAAGTATGGGTTTAAGTTGATTAAGCACTCATTTTACACCGACGAGCAGTCTAAGGCCGCGGCGGGTTTCCTAGTTAACACGCTACGGCTAAACAATTTAGAGGTCGTAGAAGGTCCCGAGCCTTACATCAACGTAGACTATTTGGAGGACTTCATAGCCAGCAGAATTAATGATGGTATCTGGATAGGCGAAGGGAGGTTAATGAGCGTAAAAAGGCTTAGCCGTCCGGACATAGAGTTTTTCCTGAACCTCGCTATCAGGCAGGCGCCCCTTCCCGAGGGCACCAGGAACTGTAAAGTTATGGTATCTGATGACGCAAGGAACGTCGAGCTGGCTGACTGGGGGCTTAAGGAATGGATTCGCAGGGAACTGGCGTCAATGCCTGCATGGTTAGTGCCCCCCTCTGCTCCTTAGCGGCGAGGCTCCTGCTCTGCTATCCTAAAGCAACTGCAGGCTGTGACGTAAGCAGGCTCATATCCGAGGCTTCCTCGCTTGGAGTTGACAGGATATGCCTAGAAGGCCCCACAAGGCTTGACTTTATCCTAAAGGGACTTAGGGTATTAGGTAAAGGCCATGCTGGTATAGTGGTGAAAGTTTTAGCGGATGGCGCCCTAAGAGCGCTTAAGATCAAAAGGACCGACAGCAAGAGGGCAAGTCTGTCTGACGAGGCCAGAAAACTTATTCTGGGCTCCCGCTATGGAGCAACTCCTATGGTCTATGGGTACACCGACAACATGATACTAATGGATTACGTAGGTTCGACGTCATTAAAGCAGGTGATAGACCTGTACTTCACACACCTGTACAATACGGATGACTTGGCTACCGCTGTCAGAGGAGCCCTAAGGGCTGCGAGAGCGCTAGATTTGGCTGGCCTGCTTCACGCAGAGCTAAACAGGCCCCTGAGTAACGTAATGTATCCTGATCCGTTGAATTTAAATAGTGCCTTAATAGTAGACCTTGAATCTACCTCCTATGGCTGTGGTAACGTAAACAAGGTAGCAAGCTTCTTTCTCATAAGGTTCCACGGCGGCGTTTCTAAACGTATACGTGAGTTGCTCAGAACTTATGAGGCTGGCTGTAGCTTTCGGGAGTATGCTGAAGTAGAGGGTTCCATCATAAAATTAGTACTAAACAACATAAAAAGTAGGAGTTTACAATAAACCCTTTCAAAACTCACTCGTCATCTATATCAACAGTACTGTCTGCAGGATGCTGTGCGGAAAGCAGGCCGCTTGGCAAGGAGCTCCTCAGCAGAAGCCTATATTTATCTTCTATGTATAGATTTCCAAACTCTTCCATTGAGTGGAACCTGATACTTACAGGCCTTAGCGACAGCCTAGCTCCGCACATGGGGCACGTCATGCCGTCGAAGCCGCTAAGGGCCTTCTTAGGAAGCGGTGGTCCATTAAATTTGTTTCTATCGCTCTTATCTCCTATAGCGTATTTGTAAAGGATTGCGCCGCACTTATGGCACCTTATAATTATTCTACCGACCCCTTCTCTGGCGCTCTCCATAAGGCCTCCACCAGGCTTCCTAAGTAATACCTACCCTGAAGTTACATTAATAGAAATCGAGGTCTCTCAGCAACGGCTTTTTCCAAAGGATCGTGATAGAGCATGTGGCTAGTAAGTTGAAAGTTGTTAAATGCTATTACATAAAACACCTCTGAAATAATATTATGACAAGGTATACTTTTACACAGCTTCTATGAAATCTTAAGAAGTTGAAATCCCGTGTTGTTAGTATAGCAATATTCATTCCAATTTCAGTAAATGTTTTAAAGGTAATGCGTTATCATAAGTTCTATTATCTGCTGAGAGCTTGCACCTCAGGTCAGGCAAAGGACCTGGTTAACAGTTTTAAACCCATAGAGCTTCAGTGTGAAGTATGGTGGGGCCGTCGTCTAGCCTGGTAGGATGCCAGCCTGGGGAGCGGATCCCCATGCCAGGCCCGCCTAGATCGCTGGTGGTCCGGGGTTCAAATCCCCGCGGCCCCACCACTCTCTTCAAAGACGCTATAAGCGATCTTATTGACACGAAAGTTGGTTCTACAATTAATATTGGGCTATGAGGTTAAATGAAGCCACCCGGTAAGATCTGTACCTCAACATTAAGAGTTTCAATAAGAGTACGTCACTGCAAAACCTTTGTCAGCCCAGCCTGAAGCGCTCAACACTTTTAAACCTAACAACCTGAAAGTCGCTGGGAGGCTATATGGAGAGGCCCAAAGTTAAGATTGATGATAAGGAGATAGAGCTTACTGACGAAGTAATAAAATTGCTTAGAAAATACGTTAAGACGAATATGACGCTGGAGCAGCTGGCCAGTGAGCTGTCATTAAACAGTTGGGAGGAGGCCTACGAGCTCGTTAAAAACGTCCCTTCATGGCTTCTGAGAAACTACACCGGCTAGCCGATGGTTTTACTGCAGTCCCTGAACTTTAACTAAAAATTACTGCCTAGCCTAAGCTTGAACCATGATGCTTGAGGGGATAAGTCTAAGCAATCTGGTCTGTACCTCACGTGATATAATGACATTTGTCACTACAACCGCGGCACCTCTATTTGGTATCCCATAAATTATAAGACTGTTGGCAGGCGCGCAGGAAAGCGCTGCGAGTGTAAGCATGTCCTCCTCACCGTTTACTTTAATAGCCGTTCTGCCATTGTAACTGTTTATAGCGTCACATAAGGTCTCCATAGCTTCAACGCTGAGGCCGCCTGGAGGATTGCTTACTTCAATTAAGCCAAAGCCCACGCCCCTGAGCAGATCCTCCTTGACAAATCTGCTCTCAGTGCGCTGGGTCTTGCCATCAAAGACTATCACATCGGGGAGCCTGGCGCTTTCCATACAGTAGGCTGACACCACATCACCAAGGCATATCACTTTAACCCAGTCTTGCATCTCTATAATACGCCTAAGCTGTCCACTCACGAGAACTCCTCTTGGGCTAGAGAAGTCGATCCTTGCAGGAGCTGGTATGACATAACTTATTAACGCATCAGCGGTTCTCCTACTTGAACACATAGGAGCCTGACACCTTGAGCGCAAACATGCCCTTCTTTGCGAACTTTAGTCTCGCAGCAAGCTCTGAATTATCTAATACCACCACTACCCCGTCCCAGTCGTCAACGAAGGTCGTCCCACCACATACAGGGCATACGTTTGAGTCCCTGGGAACCAACGCGCCGCAGTTTTTGCATGCTTTGTAAGGCATTCTCTTTGTTGGCGCTCTAACAGGCACTTTTGCTCTCCTTGTTAGGTAAGGTTATAGCAGCTGCTTAAAAGGCTAGTTACCTTCAAAAATACCTTATAAATCCTCCTGTCAAGTCTGCTCACCACATATTATCATGTATTGCTATTATTTTATGTTTAGGGTTACCCATACCGTAGCATCTCACAAGTAGACACTTATATAATTTCACGCAAAGAGCAACCAAAAAGCGCCGAGGTGAATGCACGTGCCCAAGGATATAGAGTTCGAAGACGAGGAGGGAGAGGAAGAGACCGAGGAGCCTGAGGAAAGCGAAGAGGAGGAAGGGTGGGACGAAGAATACGTAGGCGACGAGGAGGGAGAGGAAGAGGAGGACTGGGGAGAGGAGGAAGAGGGCGGCGAAGAGAGCGAGGAGGGAGAGGAAGAGGAGGAAGAGGAGTTCTAAGATCATATATCTCAAGTTTTTCGGAAGCGCCAGCCTTTTAAACATAACAGGCGTAAAGTTTAACGAGAGTTAGAGAGCCTATGGAGGGCGGCAGGGAAAGCAGCTCTAAGGATACTGCAGGACCCTTGCATGACACCAGCACCTCGCAGCAGGAGTATACACAGATGGTAAATGGTGACAGTAACCTCAAGTTCCTCCTGTTTAAGGTGCTGAGCGCGCTTAAGCACTTCTATTCCTTTAAGGAACTCGAAGGCAGACTCGGAGTCTCAGCGCAAATACTTTGGCGCTACGTCTCGCTCAGGAGCGTCCCAGAGAGGGTGACGGCAGAGAAGCTACTCCAAAAGATAGAGAGGGAGGGGCTCATAGATGAAGCCATAAAGAAGTCCCTGCAAGACAGCGATGAACCGTGGCAGATACTCAGCAACCCTGGTATAATGACGTTGGCTGAGCTTAAGGCCATGGAACTGTTCAAGGGCGAAAAGGTAAGCGCTATAGTGACAGGCAAGGACGGGTACTCAACAGCCTTTGGGGCCATGCTCTCTGACGCGTTTCACTGCAGGTTATGTGCCCCTTCAAGCACCCCATATTCACGCCATATAATAGTTAAAAACTATAAGGTTGCGCAAGATTACTATGACTCGCTGATCTTCCCCAAGGAGTGCGTCCCACGTAAAGGCAGGGTAGTCATAGTTCTCGTAGATGGAAATAAGCTTTACCAGCTCTCATCGCTCATAGATGTTGTCAGGGTTAGGCAGGCCTCTCTAGCCGGGGTCGTTGTAGTAATGGGGTCTGAGAGCAAGCTCAAAGAGTTCTTAAAGAACAAGCTTGGCATCGAAGTAAAAGTTGTTTCGCTCATGGAATTTTGCGACCGTAATCCTCAAGAGTGCAGAAAAGTCTCGCCAAGCGAAACTATAACGGAGTTCTAAGTTATTGTGTCAAGACTAAAGATCCTGAAGTGGCGCAAAACCTAAGCCAACACTTTATGACTTATTGTTAATGAGCGCGCTGTGCAGTTCTAGTTATTATAATTTAAATCCTTTAAAAGCCATAAAATATTGGGGACAGCTTGTGTTATCTGGCACAAAGAAGAGTTCCTCATTAGGCAAGATAGGTGAACTCAAGATAATGAACGTTATTGATTTAGGCCGTTCCTCCAAGATTTCAGTAAACCCCCAGACGAAGCTCTCAGAAGTAAGAAGGATCGTACGGGAAGAAGCCGTTAGGAGCGTTGCCGTCGTTAATAATGACGGCAGATTGCTTGGCGTCATAACTAGGGGCGCCATACTCACTGTGGCGTCCTCTAAAACCGAGGCCGTGGCTGGTTCTCTGGCCGAGCAACCCTTAGTTACTTTAAGGCCTGATCAGTCCGTTAAGGAGGCAGTGTCCCTTATGATAAAGGCTGATGAGTGGGCATCCCCAATCGTTGGCCTTGATGGCCGCTTCCTTGGCTTCTTTACATTTGATGACCTGGTCTCGCTGGCAGCCAACTATTGTAAGGACGACCTTAAGGATCTTGCGGTTGAGAATTATATGACTAAGGGACCTGTTGCCGCGGAGGAGGACGAGTTCATTTCTAAGATATGGAATAAGATGCGGGAGCTTAGGTATGCAGGCCTCCCAGTGGTTGATTCCAACGGAAGGCTCGTAGGTATGATAACTCAGTACGACCTAATTAGCAAAGGTTACAGCAGGATACACCTTGAGAGCGAGGCCGGAGCCTCACGGGGGCCTCGCGTTAAAGAGGTTATGACGCGGGGACCCGTTTATCTGTTCCCTTGGTCCACGGTCTACGAAGTCGTGAGCCTGATGTCAAGGCGCGGCTATGGAAGGATCCCTGTAGTTAACTCCAGTAAGGAACTTAAACTAGTAGGCATCATTGATAGAGAAGACATAGCCAGGCTAGTGACGAGGTGAGATAAAAGTGAACAGGCAGAGCAATCTCAGACTATCGAGGAGCGCCAAGGTAGTGTCCACAGTGGGAGTTCGTAGGTGGGAAGGCACTAAATATCTTAGAGCAGACTCCGAGCCTAACTGGAGCCAGAGGGTCAAGGAGAAGGAGGGCGACATTGTTTCGATAGCGTCAAAACCAGCCATATCTATAACCTTCACTAGCACAATACTAGAAGCCCTGGAGCTTATGTATTCGAAGAGGGTAAGGGGGCTGGTGGTCGTTGATTCAAGTAATAAGCTGAGAGGCACCATTATGGCAACTGACATCGTGAACTACCTGGGAGGAGGAAAGCTTTACTCTATAGTAGAGCAACGCCATAAGAGGGACGTATTTAGCGCGTTGAGGTCCGAGAGCGTTGAAAGCCTTATGAACCCGACCCCCCTTTATGCTACTACCTCGTCAAGGCTCTCAGAGGTCCTTAGGATAATGGTACTCAATGGCATAGGCCTCGTACCCATAATTTTAAGCGATGGCACGCCTTACGGAGTAGTTACAGAACATGACCTAGTAAGATACCTTATAAACAAGGACGTCAATGTTAAAGTAAAGGACGTCATGACAACCAGTCTAGTTGCGGCCTTTGAAACTGACTCTCTTAAGAGGGCTGCGCAACTGATGTCTTTATATGGATTCAGGAGAATACCCGTGCTCTCTGCAGACGGCTCCTACCTAGTTGGCGTTGTAAGCGCTATGGACTTTATCTCATACTTTGGATCCCATGAGGCTTTTGAGAAGCTATCCAGCTATGACATAGAAGACGTGCTCTCCACCAGGATTTCAGAGATTATGAGCAAAGACGTCGCCACTATTAACGAAGACGCTGACATCGCAGAGGCGGCTTCTCTGATGAATGCCCGTAACACCAACAGCCTCATAGTTATAGATCAGAATAACGAAGTTAAGGGTATAGTTACTGAGAGGGATGTACTTATCTCGATTGCCTTGAGGTGAGGTATGTGGCCCCGAGAGTCTCCACTTATATGAGCAGTCCAGTCTATGTCGTAAAACCTAACGATACGCTTGCTCATGCTAGAAATCTGATGCTCAAGAAAGATATAGGGAGGCTTGTCGTTGTAAATGAGTCAGAGAAGCCTGTTGGAGTTATAACCATGACCGATATCATAGACTCGCTTTACGGCTCGAATTATTATAGACCCCTCGATGACATAAAGGTCTCCGAAGCTATGAGCAAGAATGTAATAACCATAGATCAAAATAAGAGCCTTAGAACTGCGGCCTCGCTCATGATAAGGCACAAGGTGGGTGGGCTTCCAGTAGTTGATAAGGATGGAAAGCTTGCGGGTATAATCACCCGCACAGATGTCGTAAGAGCCTATGGAGATAGGTACGAGGGCAAACTAAAGGTTCTGGACGTCATGAGAACGGACTTCCCTAAGGCCAGCCCGACCCATAGCATATATTACTTAGCAAAGCTGATAGAATCGAGCCCAGTGCGCAAAGTAGTAATTGTGGACA
Organism: Acidilobus sp.; assembly: GCF_049973875.1. NCBI lineage: Archaea > Thermoproteati > Thermoproteota > Thermoprotei > Acidilobales > Acidilobaceae > Acidilobus > Acidilobus sp. The sequence continues at coordinate 121,755 of NZ_JBMFJI010000001.1, read as the reverse complement.
GCGACGGAAGACCTATAGGCGTGGTCTCTAAGAAGGACCTAGCCTTTGCCTATATGCCGTCGACCCTCTTCATGGCCAGGGGCAAGGACAGGTATATAAAAAACAAGGTCGTAGACCCACTTAAGGGCAAGATAGTGAGCCTTAGGAGTTACTTAGTGCCAGTAGCCGAGGATATAATGTCAAAGGAGCTTATAACGGCCAGAGGCGATGAGGATTCCGCAGCAGTTGCAAGATCTATGTCAGCTGAAAGAATAGGCTGCGTGCCCGTGATCGATGATTCAGGAAAGTTAATTGGAATAGTTACCAAGCAAGACATAGTGCAACTGGCAGCCAGGGTTCTTTAATTACCAAATATCGCATTAATTATATAATCTGGGCTGAAAGGCTTTAGGTCGCTGTAGTTTTGCCCTACACCTACGTAAATCACGGGTTTCTTGGTGGTTGCTGCAACGGATATGGCTACGCCCCCCTTTAGGTCCGCGTCCAACTTGGTGAGTATTATAGCATCGATGCCCACGCTCTCGTTAAAGCTCTTCGCCTGTTCAACAGCGTCATTACCTGTAAGGGAATCGACTACCAGCACTTTCAAGTCAGGATTGGCCACCCTGACTATCTTCTTAAGTTCGGACATTAGATCGGCATCTACGTGCATCCTGCCGGCTGTGTCTATTAGAACAGCGCAAGCTTTTCTATTCTTAGCGTAATTTATGGCGTTGTAGGCCACGCTTGCAGGGTCAGCGCCGTAGCTGCCACCTATAAATGCGGCCCCCAGCCTCTCAGCGTGCGTTCTCAGCTGTTCCTGGGCCCCTGCCCTGAAGGTATCAGCGGCAGCTATAACTGGCGTCAGCCCTGAGCTTTTTAGCATGTAAGCTACCTTTGCAATAGTCGTCGTTTTCCCAACTCCATTTACGCCGAAGAACGTTATCACATAGGGCAGCCCTGAGCTGCACTTCCTCTTAGCCTCAGACACTAGGTCAATGCCGTTACTGAATAACGTAGCTATGTAGCTCTTAAGAGAATTTAAGACGTAATCCTCTACATCGGTGCCCCTTGGTACCTTACTTCCAACAAGCTTAGTCTTAAGCTCCATTACTATGGATTCTGCAACATCATAGGCTACATCCGCTTCGACAAGGTTAACCATAAGCTCCTCCAGGGGGGTTTCCAGGTCCTTTTCGCCCAGCTCCTTTTTCTCAACAGCTTCCTTTATAGACGCCGCAAAGCCCTTCAGAGCGCTTCTCAGCTTATCGAACACAACGGCTCAACCCTGCCTGGTCCTGCCCTGCTGGGCTGATGCCACGGCCTGCTGAATCACGCTTTCATATTGAGCCTCCAGGGACTCCAGCTGGGCGAGCCTCTGGCTCACCTCATTTATTAGCTTGTTAAGCTCGCCCTCCCGCTCGCTCAGAACCTTGAGGCCCTCAGCCACATCAAGCTTTGCATATATGTCTGCCCCAAGATGAATTATCACTTTATTTCTGTCGCTTGGCGTTGCCTCTACCAGGGCCTCGTAGCCGCTGCTCAAAGGAAAGAGCACTGGGGAGCCCTCAGGGGACCTGGCAATAGCGTCAAGGCCTTCCTTGGTCTTGGTGACGGAGTCCCTCTGAGCTACTAGTTGTGTGAGGAGATCCCTTAAGTTTGAAACTTCGGCCCTTATTGCGTCAAGCTGAGCCACTAGGTCGTCAAGCGTTACGACGCGCTTTTGCTGCTCAGCCAAACTTTACTTCACCCTGGTAGCCTCTGCTAGGGAGAGTATATGTGCATCTGTCACCTGTTCTAAGGGAACTTCCTTCACATTGAGAATCCTTATATGGTACCTCTTCAGCTTATGCCTGCTCCCTAGCTCTGAGTAGACCCTTTCGAGAGCATCCCTTTCCTTGACTGCTCTTACAAATACCTTAAATTTATGCCATTCTGGGAACTTATCGTGAGATAGCATCATCTGGCCCTCTATCAGGTATACCCTCGGCCTCGCGTCGCTGCTCATTAGTAAGCCCCTCTCAGCAGGTAGAACCTTACCTGAAATAAAAGCGTACCGCCGCCTCAAACGCATTGGCGACAAGATGTGATAGCATGGCCTCTTATCGACGCTGCGAGTTGAGTCAGCGAACTCACAAATAACAGGTAACCGAGTAGCAGCACAACTTCTTCGAGAAGGTCTTACTCCGTTTCAAAATAACTTAATAACGCAGGGTCACAGCAGGTATGAGGTGCTTAACTTATGCCAAAGAAAAGGGAGAGCAGAGGAAGAAGAAAGGGCGACAAGGGCAAATCTAAGATGATTCAGTGTGACAACTGCGGAAGGCTTGTTCCTGAGGATAAGGCCATCTGCGTCACAAGGAATTACTCTCCCGTTGACCCGCAGCTTGCCGCAGAACTTGAAAAGAAGGGGGCTATAATACCCAGGTACCCAGTCACCAAGTGCTACTGCATAAGTTGTGCCATACACTACGGCCTAGTTAAGATAAGGCCTGAAGATGAAAGAAAGCCAAGACTGAACTTAATCTAAACCTGAGGGCTTAAAATAAACTGCCTAAAGAGAGGGCTGCGCAGGCTATCTTTCAGCACCTGTTAAATCCCTTTCTTCAATCGAGTTAATTTTAACGTAATGTGGCAGGAACCAACGCTATAGAATAACGACCATAAGGCTGAGACGTCTAGCTATTTTGCCTCCAATAAGGGCGTTTAGGCGGCCTTTACCTTAGCCAGCTCCTTCCTCTTAGGCCTCAGATCCTTACTATGGCACCTCCTGCACTTAGTGGCGCCTGGAGGGTTATGGGCGCCGCACTTCCTGCATATGAGTACATTGAACACCCTGTTCTGGACGATCTTAACCAGCTCTGGGTCAGTTACTGGCATGCTCTGTACCTCCTGCAGATCTCATATTTCATCCAATAGGTTTTTAAGCGTTATAGAGCCTTAATTAACTTAAAAATTTTTATACTAGAAAAGACATTCTAATTAGTGGCGCGATACATATGTACGCAAGTTCGGGCAAACTTTCCATAGGCGAGGAGGCTTACTTAAGGGCCCTCACGGGCAGGCTAGTGGGCATAGGGCTCTTCAAGGGCTTCAACAGAATTGCAGTCATACCTTATCCTGACAGAATATGCGAGTCCATAGCTGCGGCGGCTGCAACGGCGTACCTAGACACCTATGGCTACGGTCCCGGCAAGGTAGCCTTCTTTGACTACGCAGATAACATGGATGACGTTGCCAAGAGAATAGTTGCATGGGGCGCAGAGGCCGTCTATATAGCCTTCGGCGGGGAACAGAGGATGAGCGACGTTGCTAAGATGGTCCTGCAGACGCTAAAGTCACTCAGGTCAGCTAATTATAGAGGATCGCTCTTAATACACGTTAGGGCATGGCTGGCCACCAAGCAGTTCTCGACCATAACGTCTGACCCAGACCTGAGGGAGTACCTGAGATCGCTGAAGGAGATCAGGCTATTCACTGCAGATGCGAATTCAAAGAAGTTCTTCTTCCACACCGTTAATGTAGCCCCTGATGGCAGCATGTCGCTAGCCAAGTACATGGAAATTGACATAACTGATGAGCATGCAAACCTGCTGAAGCTTTCCCTGCCACCTCAGTGATGCCACTAATCTTTTTAAAACTCAATAGCCACCTGGTCTCCGAAGGGCCCGTAGCTCAGCTCGGTGGAGCGCCCGGCTGATATCAGCCAGGTACGTCAGAGACCGGGCGGTCGGGGGTTCAAATCCCCCCGGGCCCATCACATAAAAGGCCTGAGGCCTCCTGCTTAGGGGTGCTCGCAATGGATGTGAGGGATATAATACCTTCGGTCGTTGAAAGCGCTGACAGGTTTCTTAAATCGTTAGACTCTGACAGAGAAGAGATAGTCAAAACGTCAAGGGATGTCATAAGGTACAGCGGCTGGAGCATTACATACCTACATCAGGGCGATATAGCCAAAGCTAAGGAAAATCTGGACAAGTGTGAGAATCTCACCAGAAGAATGCTTGACCTCTCCTCTGCCCATCCTGAACTTGCGTACTCTGGGCTAGTATATAATGCAGTAAGTGAGTACGTGGAGGCCAAACTCTTTTACTCTATAGTAGTCGAAGGTAAAGTTCCCAGCTTTGAGGAACTCAAAGTACATCCGGTGCCCTATCTGCAGGGGCTAGGTGATGTGGTTGGAGAACTTAGAAGGTTATCGCTTGAAAAGCTAAGACAAGGCGACATAGATCTTGCGTGGAGACTCTTAGAAATCATGGAGGCCATATATACTTCGATGAGATCTCTCGACTATCCTGATTCCGTGCTTCCTGGAGTTAGGCATAAGGTAGACGTCGCAAGAAGCCTTATAGACGACACTAAAGCTATCCTGGTTGACATACAATCTAGGGAAGAACTTAAAAGAGCGCTAGCTGAGGCTAAAAGGGTCTAACACGAAAACCAAGGCTCCGTTCCTTTGTTGACTTCCCCTACGACCCCTTTAAAAGCCGATTTAAGTCCTCTTTAGCCTAAGTTTTTCCATGGAAGGCGTATGACTAGAATAGAAGTGGCCAGCCTAGGATATGCAGCCGCTGAAGCGATACCCCTTTTCCATATGTTAAGCGGCGGGTCCGTCGTGAGAGTGGTAGTTTTCGCCAAGACTTCATATTCCGCGGAAAACTGCGACAGTTTTAATGATCTCAGTGAAGTCTACAGGCTCTCTGCAGAAGGTCCCTCCTTGAAGAGCCTTGACAGCCAAGACATCTTAAAGGTTGTAGAGAGGTGGAAGGCCTCAGGACTAGTCTTTGATGTAATTAAGCCCGGGAAGGAACTTGGCGAGCTGGCTAAAGAGATAAGAAGTCACAAACTTAAGGTCGGCATTAAGACGCCATCGCTGGAAACCCTGGAAGGCCTGGACTTTCTCGTAATAGATTACCTGAAGCACTGCTGCAGCAGCTATACCTACAGCGGGCTTGACCTTGATAGAACTCTTAGGCTCGCAAAGGAGCTCGATCAATGGGTTGAGGTAAACACGTACCTGGAAAGGCCTAGGGTTGAGGACGTGCTCGGGGAGGCGGAGGTAACCGCAAGCTACGGCTTTCCGCTTCACGTACATTTGATCGAACATGAAGGCGGTGGCGCGGTTAGATACCTCTATAACAGCCTGCTTAGGGTTAATCCCTACACATACGTCCACGTAGATCTCTATGAGCAGCTGAACACCTATTGCCCAAGATGTGGAAGCCCTGTGGCCTATAGGGAGGACGGCGCGCTCAAGTCGCTTGAGCTAAAGGATGGGACTAGGTGCTGGAAGTGCGGCTTTGAACTTCCGTTCCATTATGTAGTATCAAAGAAAACCTCCGCCCAGCTACTAGCTCTAAGCGGTGGAGGAACTAGGTGGTACGACCCTAGAGCGGTGATCATATAATGAACAACGAGCAGAAGCCTAACCTGAGGGAGGCTAAGTTCTGGGAGCCCCTTGCAGACAGGAAGGGCTGGGTCAAGTGCAACCTCTGCCACAGGCGCTGCCTAATAGCGCCAGGAAGGTGGGGCGCCTGTGGCGTTAGGAGGAACCTGGATGGAAGGCTTTACACCTACGTGTACGGGCTCCTCACGGCCTATAATCTGGACCCCATAGAGAAGAAGCCTCTGAGCCACTTTAACCCAGGGAGCGAGGTGCTAAGCATATCCACCGTTGGCTGCAACTTCTACTGCCAGTTCTGCCAGAACTGGGAGATAAGCCAGAGCAGGCTTGAGAAGGGCCTTTACGGCGAGTACCGCTCCCCCGATGATGTTGTTAGAGATGCTGTCAATGTTGGTGCTGACGGCATCTCATACACCTATAATGAGCCAACCATAATGTATGAGTACATGTATGACGTGGCTGTCCGCGCCAAAAAGTTTGGCCTCTTCAACACTATGGTCACCAACGGCTACATGACGCCGGAAGCCGTGGATGAGATCGGAAGTCACATGGACGCCGCCACAGTAGACTTCAAGGGAGGCGGCAACAAAGAGTTCTATAGGAAGTTCATGGGAGTGCCAGACCCTGAGCCGATATTCGAGACCCTTAAGGCCATGAAAGAGAAAGGAATGTGGATAGAGATCACAAACCTTGTGGTCCCAAAGTACGGTGATAACGAGGATGACATAAGGAGGCTTGCGAGGTGGATAGTTGATAACCTAGGCGACCGAGTGCCCTTCCACTTACTAAAGTTTTACCCTGAGTATAAGATGATAGACCTTGAAAGCACGCCTGTCAAGACCCTTGAGAGGTTGGCCAAGGCAGCCAAAGAGGAAGGCCTTAAGTATGTCTATATAGGTAACGTACCTGGTCATCCACTAGAACATACTTACTGCCCCAACTGCGGCTACCCCGTGATAGAAAGGTATGGCTTTTATGTAACTGCGTGGCGTCTTACCAAGGACAACAGGTGTCCCAGGTGTGGGGCCAAGATTGATATAGTTGGCGCCTTTAGAAATAAAGCCGGAGCGACCTCTATATCACTAATGTGAGCCTTGATATGCTACCTCTCTTCTCTGGTACCTGATTTGACCCGAAATTCCACAGAAAACGATATTAGCTCTACAGAGCCCCTTTCTTAGGCCTGTGAGAGAGCCTAGGAGTGAGAAGTATGAGGTTCTGTCCCAGATGTGGAGGCGTCATGGTTCCAGTAAAGAAGGGAGATAAGACCATACTCAAGTGCACTAGGTGTGGTTATGAAATGGCGCTTGACAAGTCAAGCGAGAGAGATTACAAGGGTGCCTCCAAGGCTGACGAGAAGAAGGTGCTGACAACTACTGTCGTTAGTAAGGAGGTTCAACAGAACAAAGAGGAGAGCAAAGAGGAGCTAGAGCAGGCCAAAGAAGATTATTATGAGCTTGTGCTCGATGAAATGGGTGAATATGGGGATCAGACCTCGTGAATGAGAAATTGCACAGACGTTAACCACATTCTTCTAGGCCTGCCCACTTTTCACGGCTGTACGGCCAGAAGAGCGCTTATATTGCTTAGGCTTAAGAAATCACGGCACTTTGTTGGCCTGCCTTTGCAGCCTGCTGAGCCATTGGCACAGCTGCCATCGAGGTAGCATAAGAGGGTGGCGTGAGAACCTTTACCTTAGCTATCTCGACTTTCCTTATAGAGCATATCTTTCTCACTCTCGCCGTTATTTCTTGCGCTAGGCTGCCCTCCTGGTCGCTGAACACGGCAGCCTTTACGAAGTCGTCAAATGCCATCTGAGGTACCTTGCCTTCAAGCACTTCCTTCATGAGAAGCCTTATAGAGCGATTCTGACTGCTTTTGCACCTAAACTGGGTCCACGTCACTGCAGTTACTCTCACCGTCACACCGTCTTTAGTTGTGAGCTTATGTATGAGAGCTATCTTACTGCTCTTCCTCCTTGTAAGGCTCCTTAGGTAATCTCTCATAAGTTCTACGCCCTTAACGAAGGTCTTTGCGGTAGTTCCGTCAACAGTGTATATTTGGAACTTTAGCTTGGTGTTAACGTGCGTGAAATCGCCAGTTATGTCGTAAAGTGTTATCTCTACCGTTCTTCCCGGCAGATAAGAGGGGTCCAGTGCCGGAACGGAAGCTATTACCATGCCTCCGAGGGACTCGGGTGCCACTACATCATACCACTTCTTTATCCTCCAGCTCTCCCTCGTAGCCACTTTTGGCCTTGGCATTACCGCTCCTCCCAGAACCTCTCACCGTTAGGGATTATAAAATGTTCATGTCAGCTGCAGGCCGCCGAATAAAGGTTTAAATCCAGTATGGGTTCCAGGAGGCTGGGATGAGCGAATGCACAAGAAGAGCAGGAAGGGTCAATCACACTCCACAAGGCCCGCCCACCCGAGGCCTCCCTCATGGCTGTCTCTCACGCCTGACGAGATAGAGACCATAATTGAGCAGCTGGCGCAGAAGGGGTACACGCCAAGTCAGATAGGCTTAATACTTAGGGATCAGTTTGGAGTCCCGCTAGTGAAGCCCATACTTGGCAAGAACATAACTGACGTGCTAAAGGAGAGAGGCCTTGAGCCCAAGATACCTGAGGACCTCTTCAACCTCATGAAGAGGGCAGTGAACCTGAGGAGGCACCTCCAGGAGCATCCCAAGGACTTTGACAGTAAGCGCGGCCTGATACTCATAGAGTCCAGGATAAGAAGGCTTGTAAGGTACTATAAGGAGGTAGGCAAGCTACCGTCCGACTGGGAGTATGACCCGGAGAGGGCCAGACTCTTGGTCGCAGGCTCCTCGTAGCATCCTAAGCTCTTTGTAAACAGTATAGGCTCTCTGACTATATTTAACGCCTTTGCTAATAAAACATAGCGACTGAGCGGTGATTGAAAGGTGCTAGCAATAAAGATAGAGCCAGGGCAGAACTTAGATAAGTCGTTAGCCTCTGCCGGTTCCGCGCTTAAAAATCTCATTAAAGCTGCCTCCGAGGAGGGCTTCTTAAGGATAGTCTCGACAACAAGCTCGGAATCCATAGTAGCCCTGCTGATAGCCTTCTCTATTCTCAACAAGAAGAGCTTCACGGTCTCCGCGTCAGTGTTGCCTAAGCCTCCTACGGCTATTTACGAGCCTACCCTTTTACTTGGATTTCAGTCGCCCTTAGGCTACACCAACGAGACCACGAGGGATTCCGTGGTAGCTATTTCCTCGAACATCAATGAGCCTCCACCGCTCAACGCCTCATATATATCCTGCGAGGGCAGCGTCGGCGCGTGCACCTATATGGCCTTAAAGAGCGCCAATGAGACTGCTATTGAGCCCGAATACGCCGTCCTCTCGATTTCATCTACATATGCCAGCAGGTACATAGATGTCGCAGGGCATATGGCAGGTCTAGATAAAATATTAGCCTCAGCTCTGGCGAACGATGATAAGGTCTCCCTCTTTATGCTAACCTCTGTAAAGAGCTACAGGGCTCACCTGCTTGATGTTTGTGACTCGCTTCAAGTTACCTTAGATCCGTTCTACAAGGGACTCACAGGTAACAAAGAACAATGCATGGTTCTGTTTGAGTCAAGCGGCCTCGGAGGCCTAGCGAGAAAGAGAGCCTCTATAATGGATGTAGAGGAGCTTAACGCGCTCGCAAAAACCATTTTAACATACCTTAAAGATGTTGTAAAGAGGCCTTTTGACGTCACAGAGTTCGTTGGAGGCAATTATCTTGCATCGGAGAAGCTAATTATAAACGACCCAAGAGAGGCGCTTAACCTAGTAGAGTTCTCTAGTGATGTCTGGGGGCTTCAAGTGGCCGTGTCTTTAGCTTCCAACTATGATGAGGAATACCCTCAGGCGTCTTCCCAGCTAAACCTTGTGGCTAACGTGATGACCGATTTAGTCGATAATGCCAAACTTGTCGACGAAGGTTACATATCGGGCTTCAAGGTCTACTCCATCAGGGACGTCAGCCCTTCCGCGCCCCTTCAGTTACTCTGGAGAGCCCTGAAGCTGCTCGGGTATATAGATCCACGCTCGCTCCTTGCAGTTGAGAGCGACGATGGGCTTCTCATCTCATTGCCGCAGGTCTATGAAACCTTCGATTATATAGGAGTTAGCAAATTGACCTCGCTGGAGGGGGCAGAGCTCAGGGGCGTAAGGATATGGATTCCTCGCCAGCGTCAGTAAGTTTGCAAGTTATAGTGTCACGTAATGATGTCGATATGGCTGCCGTGGCCAGAGCCTTACAGCCCGATAACATAAGGGCTCCGAAAGACCTTAAGATAGCCTGTGAGCCTAATGGCGGTGAGACCCTCGTTTGCAACATAGAGGTTTCGCTGGTTGAGGACCCCGCAAAGATACTAACGCTAAGAAACACCTTTGATGACCTCATTATTAACATGAAGGCAGCCATAGATTCCTTAGCAAAGGCTTCCAAATTCATAAGGTAGCAGTCCATTTGCTACCCACGTGCAGCCATTATACCCTTCGAGTCTTTAGCGCACAAGGAAAGGTTTTAGCTGTCTCCACCTCAGTGAAAGGGGGACCTAGGTTGGTGAAGAAGTTAATTTACGTGGTCCTTGACGGCGCTGCTGATGGCCTTAACGCGCCCAAGAGTTCCCTTGGAACGGCGTTCAAGCCAAATATAGACAGGCTTGCATCGAATGCCGTCTGCGGGCTTGTCTACACTGTAGGTAAGGGCATCGCGCCGGAGAGCGACGAGGCGGTTATAAGCATACTTGGCTATGACCCGCACAAGTACTACACGGGCCGCGGCCCTCTCGAGGCCGTGGGTGCTGGAATAGCCTTCAAGGAAGGCGAAGTCGCGCTGAGATCTGATCTAGCAACTGTAGATCCAGCCACAATGAGAATAATAGACCGCAGGGCTGGGCGCAACGTATCTGACGCCGAAGGCAAGGAATTAGCTAAAGCCATAGATGGCGTGAGGCTAGATTACGGGCATGGAGTAGCGCACTTCGTCCACACCGTAGCACATCGCGGAGTTCTCGTGCTAAGCCATGATGAAATAAAGCTCAGCGCCAACATAAGCAACACTGACCCTGCCTACGAGAGGGAGGGGCTCATAAGTAAAGCCAGGCAGAACTTTGAGCCCTACGTTCTTAAGAGCAAGGCCCTTGACCCCTCCGACAAAGGCGCCGTTAAGGCGGCCGAGCTGCTTAATGAGTTCACGGAGAAGACCATAAACATACTAGACAAGCACCCAGTCAATGAGGCCAGAAGGAGGGCTGGCAAGCTGCCCGCCAACGCCGTGCTCTCAAGGGACGCTGGGGACAGCCTGCCAAAGGCGCCTAGGATAAGCGAGCTTCACGGCCTCAACTTTGCCAGCGTAACTGAGATGCCCGTGGAGAGGGGCATTGCAATAACTTTCGGCTTACATGACCTGCACTACGAGACCGAAGGCAAAAGCAAGGAGCAGATACTTAGGGAGGAGGCGGACCTAGTTATAAACAACTTAGATAAGTTTGACGCGTTCTACATCCATTTGAAGGGCCCGGATGAGCCAGGTCATGATGGCAACTATGAGGCTAAGAGGGCCTCTATAGAGCTTATAGACAAGCACTTCTTCTCACGCCTCCTCAGCTCTATAAACCTCGATGATGCCCTAATTATAGTGACCTCTGACCATTCAACTCCCTGGTACCTTAAGAGCCATAGCGACGATCCAGTACCAATAATGTTTTCCAACCCATCTATAAAGGAAGGCCATAGTAAATTTGATGAGGTCACCTGCTCCAGGGGATCGCTCGGGGTGCTTAGCAGCGGAACGCTCATAGTGCCTACCGCCTTAAAAATTATGAAGTCCACTGGGATGCCTTAAGGTCCTCCGCAGCGACTCATTATCGCTTAAAATTTGCAGTGAGGTCGTTTTAGTTCGAATAAAGCTGGGGTGTGCTAAGGGTGCCAGGAAGAGAGGAGCGGCCCCCACTAAGGATAGTGATTTCGGATCCCTCCGCAAAGGGGCCCGAACTCAAGGTTAAGGTTAAGGGAGTAGACGATGAAAGCATAGCCTATACGGACTCCATGAAGAAGACCAAGGAGCTGGAGAGAACGGAGCTTCCGAAGGTTAAAATGAGCTCGAAGCTGGCACAGAAGCTTGGCCTCGATGAGGTCGGCGTGGTAACATTATCTTTCAGGTCTGAGGGCAGTAAAACTAACGTGCCAGCTAAGGTCATAATTGATGAGTCGGTACCCGAGAACGAGGTGTGGGCCCACAAAGCCCTAGTCAATGAGGCTGCTGGGAGCGACGAAGCCGAGGCCTACGTCTTTAAGGCTAAAGCCTGGCAGATGGCAGTCCCTGACGATGTGGCCATAAGGCTTGCAGGCCTTAAGATAGGCGATGAATTTGATGGCGTGCTTATAGGCATGCCTGGCATAACAATGAGAATAACTGGAGGCACGGACGCCTCAGGATTTCCCATGCACCCAGGACTTCCGGGATCTGTGAGAAGAAAGATAGTGCTCAGCGGCCCTCCAGGATTCCACCCCCAGAAGGAGGGTGAGAGGAGAAAGAAGACCGTCCGCGGAAACAGGATTCCAGACCCTAGAGCCGAGAGAAGAAAGACCTCGCTGGCGCAGCTTAATATAATAATAGTCAGACGCGCGGAGCAGAAGGCTGCCGCGCAACCTGTGCAACAGTGAGAGGCCTTTTAAGAGCCGCTATGTCGTAAGCTGTTTTGTACAACCTTTAACAAAGGCACCTTAGCTTAAAAGGGAGCGCGAAGTTAGATAAGGTGGTGCTATAAAGCTTGTCGGAGGAGAGCGCCACCGAAGTCAAGCGCGAAAACGAGGAGAGGCCTCAGCCAGAAATTAACGTAGGGGTCGTGGGCCACGTAGATCATGGTAAGACCACGTTAGTCCAGGCCCTAACAGGGGTTTGGACTATGAGGCACAGTGAGGAGATAAAGAGAGGTATGACTATAAAGCTTGGCTATGCTGATGGCGAGATCTGGGAGTGCGAGGGCTGCGAGTTCCCAGAGAAGTTCTCCACGGAGCCCGTGTGCGAGTGTAACCCAGGCGCCAAGCCCAAGCTGCTCAGGAGGGTGTCGTTTGTAGACGCCCCCGGCCATGAGATACTTATGGCCACTATGCTTTCAGGAGCAGCCCTCATGGATGGAGCCATACTTGTGGTTGCTGCCAACGAGCCAGCGCCTCAGCCTCAGACAAAGGAGCACTTCCTTGCACTCTCAATACTTGGGATCAAAAATCTCATAGTGGTTCAAAACAAAGTAGACGTGGTCTCACCTGAGAGGGCGCGCGAGAGCTACAAGGAGATCAAGAAGTTCCTTGAAGGTACCTGGGCCGAGGATGCCCCAATTATCCCCGTGAGCGCCCTGAAGAGGGTCAACATAGATGCGCTTCTTGCAGCAATTCAGGAGTACATACCTACGCCTGAGAGGGACCTCTCTAGCCCTCCACTAATGTATGTAATCAGGAGCTTCGACGTAAATAGGCCAGGCACTCCCCCAAGTGAGCTAGTGGGCGGTGTTCTAGGAGGATCGCTGGTAACGGGTACCCTAAAGGTGGGTGATGAGATAGAGATCCGCCCAGGAATACAGGTGAAGGAAGGCACCAAGATAAGATATGAGCCTATACAGACCGAGGTCACGAGCCTCTACTTTGGTAAGTATCCAGTCAAAGAGGCTAAACCAGGGGGCCTAGTAGCGGTGGGCACCAGGCTGGATCCATCCGTTACAAAGGCGGACAACCTGGCTGGCAACGTAGTTGGTAGGGCTGACCATATGCCTGAAGTATTTGACACGCTCAGCATAGAGCACCACCTCTTTGAGACTGTCGTAGGTATGAAGGAGAGTGTCAGGGTAGAACCAATAACCAAGGGTGAACCGCTTCTATTGGCTGTAGGCCCGGCCTTAACGCTGGGGGACGTTATATCGTCTACAAAGGACGTCGTAACGGTTAGACTTAGGAGGCCTGTGGCCGCGTGGAAGAACGTTAGAATCGCCATAAGCAGGCGTGTGGCAGGCAGATGGCGCCTTATAGGCTGGGGGCTAGCCAAAGTTTGATGGAAGTCAAGGTCATACTTGACACCAATTTTATAATTGAGATTTCCAAGGGGACCGTTGCCCCCTCCATGATAGATGAGGTCTTGAACGCGAAGTATTTGTTAATAACGACCGACTCGATAGTAGAAGAGCTTAACGAGATGTCTAAGCATAATGATGAACTCTCAAGAATGGCCAGGGCCTCGCTCGAAATAATTAGAAGACTTAAAATCGAAGTAGTCCCTACAGACATTGCAGATGGTGATGAGTCCATTGTAAGCCTTGCAAAGAGGCTTAAGAGCGAAGATGAGCCTGTGGTTGTCGCAACCCTTGACAAGGAGCTTCAAAAGAAGTTAAGAAAAGCCGCTGTACCTTACATGTCCTTGAGAAATCGTGGGAAGAGACTAGGCTTATCATGGGATTTACTTTTCTAATCGTGCCTAGAACAGCCTTGGCTCAAGTTATCACCAACCGAACGTGAACCATGTAAGAGCTTAAAAGTCGCCACTACAAGCGCAAATTGCGGTGCCGCCGTAGCTCAGCGGGAGAGCGCCCGGCTGAAGACCGGGTGGTCGCGGGTTCAAGTCCCGCCGGCGGCACCTTTAATGTTAATAAATTGAGGTGCAGGCTGATGACAGTTGCGCTGATATTAGCAGGAGGTTATGGAAAGAGGCTTCGTCCTCTCACTGACGACAAGCCAAAACCGCTGGTTGAAGTCGCTGGGAAGCCTATAATTATGTGGCAGATAGAGTGGCTCAAAAAACACGGTATAACCGACTTCGTGGTACTGGCTGGCTACCGCAAGGAGAAGATAATAGAGTCCCTGGGCAGTGGGTCAAAGCTTGGGGTATCGGTATCATATGTCATAGAGGACGAGCCCCTTGGAACAGGAGGCGCGATAAAGAACGCAAGGCTAATCTACTCGTCGCAGGAGTTTTTCATAGTAGTGAATGGAGACATTATAACTAATATAGATGTTGAGCCCCTCTTTGATAGTCTTAAAGGGAACCCCCAGGCCGTGGCAGCCATGGCGCTAGTGCAGCTTAGGAGCCCCTATGGGATTGTTGAGACGGACAACTTTAACCGCGTTATCAGCTTCAAGGAGAAACCAATCATAGGCAACTACTGGATAAATGCAGGAGTTTACGTAATGAGATCCTCTATAGTCGAGTACCTGCCGGACAGAGGTGATATAGAGAAAACCGCGTTCCCTAAGCTTGCGGCTGAGGGCAAGCTCATAGCTGTTAAGTATGAGCTGACGAAAAACTACTGGAAGAGCATTGACACCTACAAGGATCTCGAGGAAGCCTCTGTAGACTTGCAGGCAACGCCTCTGATTTGAGCGGAGTTACAGCCTTTTTAAGGCTAAGCAGGTGTGCGATCTTTAAGGGTAACAGCCTCTCACCTTAGGTTTAGCTACTAACAGCTCTTAACGGCAGGACCTAGCTAACCTAGCTAGGGAAGAGACATGTCAACGCAGTCGCAGCAGCCTAAGCTAAGACAGCCCATAGTGGTAGTCCTGGGCCACGTTGACCATGGCAAGACCAGCCTTCTCGATAAAATCAGAAGCACGGCCGTTGCTGCCAAGGAGGCAGGGGGCATAACTCAGCACATAGGCGCAAGCATAGTTCCAGCCGATGTCATAGAGAAGCTGGCGGAGCCCCTCAGGAAACTTATACCAATCAAGCTATCGATACCGGGCCTCCTCTTTATAGATACCCCCGGACACGAGCTGTTCTCAAACTTGAGGAAAAGAGGGGGCAGCGTAGCTGATTTCGCGATTCTAGTAGTTGACGTTACCAAGGGCTTTCAGAATCAGACCTACGAAAGCCTCGACCTGCTGCGGTCTCGCAAGGTGCCCTTCCTAGTCGCTGCTAACAAAATTGACAGAATACCTGGTTGGACCTCGTATCCAGACGAGCCATTTATAATATCGTACGAGAGGCAGAGCGAGGAGGCCAAGAGAAACCTCGAGGAAGTCATATATGGTAAAATAGTCCTAAGTCTATCAGAACAGGGCTTCAGCGCAGACCTCTTCACTAGGATCAAGGACTTCACCAAGACTGTGGCTGTTGTACCAGTCTCCGCCAAAACAGGAGAGGGCATACCGGACCTTTTGGCCGTACTTGCGGGCCTCACGCAACAGTACCTTAAGAAGAGGCTACAGTACGCTGAGGGACCTGCTAAGGGCTCGATACTTGAAGTAAAGGAAATACCTGGCCTTGGGACGGTGATAGATGCCATAATTTACGATGGAGTCATCAAGGAGGGCGACACCATAGTCCTTAACGGTAAAAATGGGCCAATAATAACGACTGTAAGGTCGCTCCTGATGCCGGCGCCGCTGAGTGACATGAGAGCAAAGGGCGTTAAGTTCATTTCAGTACCAGAAGTTCAGGCCGCCGCAGGCGTAAGGATAGCTGCCTCAGGACTTGACGACGCTTTGGCCGGATCCTCGCTTTACGTAGCCACGAGCCCTGATGAAGCCAAGGAGATGGCAGAGAAGCTTAGGGGCGAAGTTAAGGAACTCATATTTAAGGGTGACAACGTTGGAGTAATAGTTAAGGCCGACACGCTGGGAACCTTGGAGGCTTTACTGGAAGCCCTTAGAAGGCTCAACGTGCCTGTCAAGTCAGCTGACGTGGGCAACGTGAGCAAGAATGACGTGCTAGAGGCCAGCCTAACAGCCAAGTCTGACAAAAGCCTTGGGGTTATACTTGCATTTAACGTGAAGGTTTTACCTGAGGCGGAGCAGGAGGCCGCCAGAAGCGGGGTTAAGATATTCTCTGACAACATAATATATCACCTGTTGGACCAGTATACAGAGTGGCGCGAGAGGCTAAAGGAAGAAGAAATAAGTGCGCAGCTAAACCAGCTGGTCAGGCCTGGTAAATTCATGATACTGCCCGGCTTTGTCTTCAGAAGGAGCGACCCTGTTATAGTAGGGATAGAGGTACTAGGCGGCGTCATAAGGCCAGGGTACCCCTTGATCAGCTCCAAGGGAAGAGAGGTGGGCAGAGTCCTTGCCATAAAGGATAACGACAAAAGCCTCGACGTAGTTAGGACGGGCGCGAGGGTGGCAATCTCTATAGAGGGCAAGGTAATGGTGGGCAGACAAATAGATGAGGGCGATATAGTCTACACTGATGTGCCCGTGGATCACGCAATTAAGTTATTGACTGATTTCAGGAAATTCATAAGCGACGATGAAGTTATAGTTCTAAAGGAGATAGCGGAGCTAAAGAAAAAGCTAGGTCAAAAGGAGTATGTAGTAGTCCTAAACAGGCTAGGATCTTAGCTTTAGCTGACAGGCAGCTCCTTAATGCCCCTTGGCAATCATCTAGATCCTTTCTCTCATAGATTTTGTAATCAGCCTTTGGTCTGAAAACCTATGGATGACCTAAAATAACTAAATTATGAAGCCGTTAGTAGTTAACATAATCCTCATCGCTAAATATAACCTTGGACTCCCTTTCGAAGCTTTCTGAGGAGTCACTGGCATGTACTACGTTCTCCTGCACTGACAGGGCGAAGTCACCCCTTATGGTGCCTGGCTGCGCTTTTCTGCCATCAGTAGAACCTATCATCTGCCTGACCACCGAGATCGCAGAGTCCCCTTCCAGTATCATTGCCACTATTGGGCCGCTAGTCATAAAGTCCACCAGGTCTTTGAAGAAGGGCTTATCCTTATGTACAGAGTAAAACTCCATGGCCTTCTCACGGGATAGCCTTAGCATTTTCATTGCCACGATCTTAAGGCCCTTTCGCTCAAAGCGCGAGATAACCTCGCCTATCAGGCCTCTCCTGACGCCATCAGGTTTAACCAGCACTAGGGTCCTCTCAGCGGTCATTTCGCACCCCACATGGGGTCGTAAATGAGACGGATTAAAACGCTAAACTGGCTTCAAAGCGTAAAAATAATCTAAGATTCCTTGCATTAAGCATCCCTAGACCTAACCTATTAATGCGCCTTCCTTGCCAATATACAAGAGGAGTGATGGAAGAGGTTAAAGAGTTAATAAAGTTTGAGACGTGGAGTGCCCCACTTGATAGACCTGCTAACAGCTACCTTGTGATAACTAGTAAGTACAGTTTGCTCATAGACGGTGGGTCGTCGCCTATACCGAACTTAAAGTCATATGACATAGACTACGTCCTGTTGACGCACTGGCACTGGGATCATGTACTGGGCCTAGTAAGATCAGACCTTGACGCTGTTATCTGCGCTTCCTCAAGAACTATCAATTATATTTCCAAAGAGCTTCCCACGTACGAAGGCTTCCAGGCGCTGAAAAACGCTTTTGGCGCGGTGCCTACGGAGTTCGAAGCGGTTGCCCAGAAATCCCTGGGCAACACCGTTACCGTGCTCGAGCACTTCTCTAAAAGAAGGGACCAGCTGGTCGACATAAAATCGTGCGACCCGGCGAGATTAGGCTATGTTAGCGTTGTCGAGTGCCCTGGCCATTCTGACGACCATGTGTGTTATATAGTAGGGGAGCACGCCTTCGTTGGCGACTCTATAAATCCTGGCGAAGGCCTCGCATTGCTCAGCGTGCCAGATTACATGAGTTCTATGCTAAAGCTGCTTGCCATCGATAACTGGCACGTGGCTCACCCTGGTCATGGCCCAGAAGTTACCAGGGAGCAGGCAGCCCAATGGCTCTCGGAGCTCTTCAGAAGCAAAATTGAGAAGATGGCCAAACTGGCCTCTTCCCTTGACGGGCAGTGGAGGCCCCTGAAGGATTACTTAGACGTGCTTTATCCTGAGGCCAGTCCTGTGATTAGATGGATAGGTGCCAGGAGCCTTCTAGGTTACGCCATTTCGCTGCAGCAGCTCGGCGTGGCAGAATTAAAAACTGACGGCTCGCCCTGGCTTATAAGGGCCAAAAAGGGTAGCGAGCCGTGAAGCTAGTAATCTTAGCCGCTGGCAAAGGAACTAGGCTCCAACCGCTTACCGAGACCAGGCCCAAGCCTCTGCTACCCATACTAGGTGAACCGCTGCTCTGTCGGCACCTAAGGCTTTTTGCCAACCGCATTAGCCCAGACGAGGTTATTATTGTAACCTCGTACATGAAGGACGTAATATCCAACGCCATAACTAAGTGCGCAGGGAACCTAAACCTTAAGATTAGTTTCGTAGACCAAGGTGAAGAGCGCGGCACAGGGGACGCCATAAGGGTTGCCATGGAGTTTGGAGGCCCAGGCAACTACCTTATAGTTTATGGAGACCTTTTCCTCTCAGAGAGGGCCTATGATATAATATCTTCCATGAGGCCCTACACGGTGCTGACAGCAAAAGCTAAAGAGCCCTGGAATTACGGCGTTGTAAAAATAAGCGAAGGCAAGCTAACAGGCGTTGTTGAGAAACCCCCCAAGGAGGATGTTAAAAGCGACTTAGTTTACTCGGGGGCTCTTTCCGTGGACTACGACTTCATTGAATACCTACGTAAGATAAGGCCTTCGCCGAGGGGGGAATTCGAAGTTACAGATGCCATAAATATGCTCGCCAGCAAGAATGATGTTAACATCGTTTCCATAGATGTAGATGACTGGCTTGATGTAGGTAGGCCATGGGACTACCTGCTAGCTAACAGAAGGGCCCTTAGAGAACTAAAGGGGCAGACCGTGAAGGGTGAAATTCATAGCACAGCCGTTATAGAGGGTCCAGTTTACATCGGGGAAGGATCTGAGATAGGCCCCTACACCGTTATAGAGGGTCCAGTTTACATCGGAAACGGCGTCAAGGTGGGGCCCTCCACCCACATCAGGCCGGAGACAGTGCTATTAGAGGGCTCCAAAGCAGGATATGCCGTTGAGCTTAAGGGTTCTGTGCTCATGGAGTATGCCAGGGCGCCCCACTTTAATTATGTCGGAGACAGTGTAATAGGTGAAGATGTCAACCTAGGTGCCGGCACCATAACGGCTAACCTGCGATTTGACCATAATTCCATCAAAATGTTAGTTAAAGATCAACTAGTTGACACGGGCCTCCAGAAGCTCGGCGCAATAATGGGTGGCCACTCCCAGACAGGGATTAATGTGTCGCTTATGCCTGGAGTTAAGGTAGGTTCCTATGCAATAATATATCCTGGCTGCGTCGTCAGGAGGGACGTGAGGAGTAGAGAGGTCTTTAGGTGCTAGATGTTAAAGTACTGTTAGGGCAGGAGAAGCTTGAAGGCCAGGGTGGCCAAGAGAGGCAACCTTGCATTCATTGAAACGGAGCTGGGCCAGAAGGCTGTAATTCCGTGGGACACTCTCTGCTCATTTATAGCAAGGTACAATCTTGACGTCACAGTCGAGGGCGGACAAATGCCCAAGTGCGTAGAGTACACACCTCACAGCCAAGAGGAGGTGGAAATAGATGTCGAGGGAGAAGATGAAGAAGATAGCAACTGAGGCGCGGGAGGTTGTTAAGGAGATCAGGGATCTAGGTTACAGGTGTTCGGAACCCGAAGATGCGGGCGACTGCCTTGAAAGTTACGTCGAACTGAATGATAATGTGGTGAGGCTCGTGTTCTTGCAACCAAGGTATACCGACCTTATATTGATAAAGCTCACTGATGAGGTAGGCGGCTGTGAGGAAGCCATATACTCACCGCGGGGCCTCTACGTTTTAGCCAACAATCCTAGGGAGGCCGCAGATGCCATAATAAGTAAGGCTAAGATGCTTACCGCAAAACCCAGGTCAGGCCCTTCCTGACGCCCTCTGAACCTGCAGCTGCTTGGACCCACCAACGCTGCTGTCCTCAAGCTCGCTGGTTATCTTAACCTCATCGCCTGCGGTGATCTTTATCCTGCCGTCGTTGGAAAGAGTTATTGCGCCCACAACGAAGGGGCTCACTATCAGGTTGATCGACACGCTACCGCTGACGTCGAGTAAAAGCTTTGAAGCCTTAAGCGTGCCTATCCTGGGCACCTTTATGCTTACCTTCCCAGTGGCCTCATCGACGTCGAACTTTATGGTAACCTTGCTGAACTCTATTATATACCCATCCTCAAGCTCATTTAAGCTGATAACCCCTGAGCCTGAAACGTCCGACTCAAAGGTCCCGCCTGAGGAGACCTCAACCACGTCCTCTGAGGAGCTGGCCTGAGGAAGTGTGTCGAACTCGCCATCAATCTTAACTATGCCAAAGGATATCTCGCCGGTGAGCTTCTTAAGACCGACAACTATCATGTGAGGGTTTTCGTAAACCCTACCATCGAGGTTAAGCCTCATACTCTCTATGTGTAAAGAGGTTCTAGGTTCCTGTGACATTAACTTATGGCCCCCAATAGGTCTTCTTTGCGGTGAGAGGCTTTAACTATATCTCTTACCTCTCTAACGGCCCTTTCGGGCCTCCCACGGGTAAACACGCAGTTATGATAACTCTATAATCCTTCTAGCCAACTTAAGAGCGCCGCCGACATAAGTCATGTTAATCTTGGACCCGCTGGCATAAGGGCCTACAAGTCCCTTGGCATAGCACTCCTTACAAACTCTCCTTACTTCATCGATCTGAACGCTATCTTCGTAGCACACCAGTCTTCCACATATGGGACAGAACGTTATTGATGGCCTCTGACGGCACAGCTCACAGAGGGATCCCTCGCATATTGCACAGATCCCTCTCTCTTTATCAAAATGCCTCTCGCAGACCTCTCTGCCGCAGATCTTACATCTGTATCGCGCCTCGGAGGCCCCGCAAATCTCGCAAAGCTTATGTTCGAGGCCCGTGCCTCGCACCCAGCCTCTATAACACGTTAAAACTTTTTAGCTTAGAAAACAGGCCAAAGAGACTTTCTCTTTTTACATTAACCAAAAGCATTGCCTTTTATGTACCCTGCCAATGAGAAGCTCCTCTGCGGCTAGACGCCTCACTGGCCCAAAGGTCGGCTTAGGTTACGTATCACGTTAAGCTTGTAATCGCAAAATAAAGTGCTTAGTTGCTATTGTCCTCATATAAATTCTCTTGATCCTCGTTGGCGTTCCTAAAAACTAGCGGGTTCTTTACCTTATTCATCTCAAGTTCTGGCACATAATTTGGAAGGCTGTATCTAGTGTGCGTCAGCTCCGCAACTACGTTTCTGGCCTTAAGGCTTCCCAATATCCTTCTCAGCCTGTCCTCCCCTACTATGCCCTGGAAAATAGCCTTCAGCTCTCTCCAGCTTACAGGTGACTTTGCCTCCTCTAGCGCTAGCAGCACCAGCTTCTCAACGTCGGAGTCATCCAATGCCGTGGTCACCAGCAGACCTCCTTCATTGACAAGTTGCATTCTCATGTTATCGTATTCGCTCAGCACCTTAGCCCTCACTCTTTGTATCAGCAGCTCGCGTTTGATAGCGCTAGGATTTACCATTGGTCGGTCGCCTCTTATCTTCTTATAGTCTCCGAGAGTATATAAACAGTAACACATACCATATATAGAATTTTTATTTAAATATTTTTACTTTACTAGATAATATGTCTAGGACCTCGGCCAAAGTGACAGCCATTGCAGGGGTAAAGACTACGGAGTAGAAGCTGTAAAGCGTATGGTTACCAGCCATATAGACGGCCCAGAGGCCCACGAACTCTGCAACGAAGAACGTGCTGCCAGCCCTTATGAGAGCTCTTTCCCTTGAGACGCCTACCACGAACAACGATATGGCTGCTACGAGCGCCACAAGCTCCAGCTGTATGGTCATCGACGCTGCAAGCAGTGGAGAATAGGAGAGCACGAAGGGGTCAACGTTGAAGAACCAGCTGCTTGGCGTACTGGTAGGCGGCCCTGGAGGGCGGCTTACCAGATCCCATTTATAGCCTCCTAATGTCTCTTGGATTACATATAGAACTCCAAAGTGAACGAATAGAGGAATATAGGTAATTATAAAAACTCCAATAACTATAGTGAATATCTTCAGGAACTTTAAGACGCCTGACCTGTTGGGGCTGCGGGAGAGCACCAAAATAAGCAGAGCCAGGAGCCCTGGCAGCGCCGTCTCCTTGGAAGCCCATGCAAGGCCCTCAAATACTGCCGATAGATAATAATGCTCCCTGAAGGCGCTTACAACGGTCAAAGACAAGAAAAACGCTGCATATATGTCAAGCATGGCAACAGAGCCCATAGCAATTAGTATGTGATCTGCGGACGCTGCAAGCCCGGCTATAGCTCCTATAGCTATCCACCTGAGGTCCTTGCCCCATGCTAGCCCAATGTATATTATCAGCGGAATAAGGGATGCCACGATTATGCTTGGTACCCTCCAATTAAATGGCTTATCTCCTAGAAGTGCCATAGAGAGCGCTATTATGTACTTGCCCAGTGGAGGATGCTCAAAGTTATAGTAATTAGACGCGGTCTCACCGCTATATGGAAAGAGCTTTCCATGATATCCAAATGCGCTTACCAGAATTCTCCTTGCAGCATCGACATAATATATTTCGTCGCTGATATATGCGTTGTCATAGCCTCCTCCTTCGACATGGGAGGCATACCAAGAGGCTTTAGCGGCA
The DNA here is from genome assembly GCF_049973875.1 of Acidilobus sp. Lineage (NCBI taxonomy): Archaea > Thermoproteati > Thermoproteota > Thermoprotei > Acidilobales > Acidilobaceae > Acidilobus > Acidilobus sp. The sequence continues at coordinate 98,849 of NZ_JBMFJI010000001.1, read as the reverse complement.
ACATGATAAGAAGCCAGCGCTACTATTATCAGACCACCCAAGAATATTGCCAGCGTGAGCTTCTTACCGAGCCTCCTGCTGGGGAGGGCTTCATCTGCGGCGGATTTGTCTGAGCTCAAACGGTGTCCCGCTCATTTCTCTCTTCAAGAGCTTTTAGTCTTTCATAGGAGTCAGTACCTCACGACCTCCAAAAGCTTATCCCCGCGGGGAAACAATACTAAGCCTTAAGCGAAGCGACTAACTTGTTCATAATAAAAAGGTAGTTATCTCGCGAGTTTAATAGTTAGTTAGCGTAGGCTATAAAGTTACGACTAACAAGTACTAGAAGGGTAGAGGCTGTGAGCGAGTGCAAGGTTAACGTAGACTTCCTTAGGCATATAGCTAATCCAACCTTAGCGCTGGCCATGGTCAATATAAGCAATAGCAGGGCGGAACTGCAGGCTAAAAATCAAGAAGAGAGCAAGCAGGTACTTCAAAAGATAACATCGGCCCTGCTGGATATAAAGAAAGGCCTGAGCAACGGTGAGATAAAATATAATTTCAGCATATATGGAGGGGATCCTCGTAATATTGCCAAGTATCTGGCTAGCCCCGAGTGGAGAGGCCTTGTGGAGCTTACCTTCGGCGAGCTTAAAGATACCCCTGGTGCCTGGGAGTTCGTCCAGGGTGTGCTCGTAGAGCTTCTTACAAAGGCCGCAAATACCTACAGCCCCCGATGCCCTGAGGTGGCAGAGGCCTGCAAGAATGCTATTGAGGAGTTGTCTAAGATGAAGTCAAGCCTCCCTAAGAATCCCGAAGGGACAGAGCTCTCTAAGGCCTAATGCCTTGTTAGCGTTAAAATGATATCTTAGTAGATTCCTAGATTTTGATGAAACAAATGAAACCTTTTCATTCCAAAAACGTTTAAGTGCCTTATGTATATTAACAACGTGGCAGATGACGGCATATGGAGCCAACTAACGCGCTAATCGGCATAGTTGGCAAAACCAACGTAGGCAAGTCGTCGTTCTTCTCGGCCGCCACTGGAATAGAAGTCCCCATTGAGAACAGGCCCTTTGTTACCATAGAGCCGAACGTAGGGATAGGCTATGCAAGAAAGAGATGCGTTCACGTGGAGCTTGGCCTGCCTAAGTGTGACGCCTCCAACAGCGCATGTATTATGGGGTATCGCTACATACCTGTCAAGCTAATGGACGTTGCAGGGCTCATACCCGGAGCTCACGAAGGCAAGGGACTTGGCAATAAGTTCCTGGATGACTTACGCAGGTCTGACGTCTTTCTTTTAGTTGTTGACGCTAGCGGCTCAACTACTGCGGAGGGCGTTCAGGTAGGACCTGGCGCCTACGACCCTGTGGAGGAGGTCAAGTTCGTTATGTTTGAGCTGGACGAGTGGATGTACGAGTCTATCAAAAGTGATTGGAATAAATTCACAAAACTGGCCTCAGTAGGAGCCCTAAGGGATCCTGTTGGCGCCTTCTCTCAGCGAGTATCGGGCTTTGGAATAACTAAAGCTCAGGTCGAGGCGGCCCTGGAGGCGTTAAAGATCGGCGACGCCGAGCTACCCAAGTTGGGCGACGACCAGCTGAGGGAGCTCGTGGTGACCCTGAGAAAGATGACCAAGCCTATGGTAATAGTTGCTAATAAGGTGGACGTGCCGGGCTCTGAGAAGAATATAGAGAGGCTTAAACAAACATACCCTGATGTGCCAGTAGTGCCCGCAAGCGCACTGGCTGAACTTCTGCTAAGGAAGTTATCAAAGCAGGGCCTTATAGACTACCTACCTGGCGACTCGGACTTCAAAGTCAGGGGGGCCCTGGACCAGAGGACCCAGAGGGCCGTCGATATGATAAGAGAGCTGTTTAGCAGGTACGGGGGCACTGGCGTCGTACAGGCTATAAACACGGCGCTGTTTGATGTGCTGAAGCTTATAGCAACGTATCCTGTTGAAGATTTCAACAAGTACACTGATAAGAGTGGCAGGGTGCTTCCTGACGTACTGTTGGTGCCCAGAGGTACTACTGCTAGGGAGCTAGCCTACAGGATACACACAGATTTAGGGGAGACCTTTCTTTACGCAATAAACGCCAAGACGAAGCAAAGGGTAGGCGCCGACTATAAACTCAACGATGATGATGTAATTAAGATAGTAGCGGCTGGAGCTAAAGGCTAATACGTGATGGCCTAATTATTAGTTCTCTGCTCTCATCTCCTAGGCCTCTCTCAGGACCGAAGCTTCTTCAAGGCCCTCCTTACGGTGCCGCTCGTAGCTAGAGGGTATAAAAATACCCTATAGTTATTTATGCTCCTTACAAAGCCCAGAGTAGCCATCAGTTGATCAAAATAGTTAGACCTAACTCTTATTATGCCTCTCCTAAGTTTTGGATCATACATAATGAGCCTAAGCCCCGATAGTGTTAGGCCCTCTAACCCGAAAATATCCTTAAACTTATTTTCTATGGCAGCCCTTAGATCGCTCTCCTGTATCTCGGCCACGGTGGCCACCTCAAACACTACGTATCTTCTCCTTATGCGGCTTCCAAACTTCTTGTTTCTCTGGACAAAAACTACAAGGGTACGCTTAGAGGCTCTAGCAACTACCAGTGAGACGAGCAAGGAAGTTACAGCCGAAAACAGTATGGAAACTACTATGTCTAAGTTTATTAGTTTTCACCTCTTCTTCGTGAGCTTCCTAGCCTCCCTTTCGGTCTCCCTCAATATTATTATATCTCCCACCCTCACAGAGCCCATGACGTTCCTTGTTATGATCCTACCCTTATCTTTACCCTCAAGTATCCTAACTCTTACCTGAGTTACCTCGCCAGCAACACCCGTTCTCCCTATTATCTGTATAACCTCAGCTGGGAACCCTATCTCCTCTGTTGTTGTAGAGGCCTGCTGGGCGCCACCTGCTGAGCTCATAGGTGCTCCCACACAATAGATTATTCAGGTGATTTTAAGCTCTCATCACACAGGCTTGCACGGGCCGAGAGTCTTTTAAATAAACTATTACGTTATGCTGAAACAGAACCAAGTAGAGTAGGTCGATTTCTACTCTATCAAAAGCCTGCAGCAATGCATTTTCAAAAGACTATCGTGAGAGACGGAAACGCTTTTGCCGCGCACCAGAGGTTACAATATAAACCCGGGTTCTCTAACCCTTGCCTCCAACAAGCGTGGAGGCGCTAGGTTCCGTTATTATGCCTGCCTTGAAGAGCGAGTTAATTATATCAACGAAAACGTCGTCGGCCAAGTCGATATATTTTAGAAGCTGAGGCACGTCAGTTGCCCTCAACACAAGCGGCTCTAGCCCGCTTATTCTGCGGTACAGGAGCAGATAATTGTCTCCCAAGGAGTCCCTGGGTACCGTTATCAATAGTGACTTCAGAGCGCTCACGTACGAGAGCAGGTTAGACTGTAACTGCCTAAAGTCATAGGCACTGACGACGTTAGTTGAGAGGGAGCCCCGTATCTTGGCTGCAGTTGACAGCCTTTCTTCTATCACACCCTGCACATAGGTAGCCCTCAAGATGCTCATCCTCGACCCAGGAGAGATTATCCTGCATAGGACTTATTGAGATACAGGCCCTGTGATACTCAGAGAAGATTTTAATGTTAAGATTGGCTGGGAGGCTATTGCTTAAATAATAATGACGTAGCGGGTATGCTGCGACTTATCTCCTGGGAGGCTCAGAAGCACCACTTAAAGAGTTGCAAGCATCGCGGGCGAGCTCAGACGCCACTTCAAGTATACTGTTGACATTTACTACCCTCTCTCTGACCTCCTTTATTCTAGCCTGGAGCGCCTTCTGAACCTCGTCGGCAAGCATCCGCTCAGCCATAAGCCTCACCAGCGTGAGCCTTCTTGCCACAACTTTTTCATTTACCATACCGTTACTCCTCAGGTAACTCATGTGGTCCTCTATCGCACTGGCTACGTCAGCTATCCCTGACCCCATCACTGCACTCGCCCTCAGGAGTCGTGGTTTCCACCCAGGGTTCTGCTGACCTAACTCCCCCTTATCTATAGCGAACGACAGGTATTCGAAAGCTTCCTGGGCGCCAGGCATATCGCTTTTGTTAAGCACATATATGTCGCCTATCTCCATAACTCCAGCCTTTAGCGCCTGTATATCATCTCCAACGCCAGGCATCGTAACTACTACAACGGTATGAACGGTGTTCATGACATCGGTTTCTGACTGGCCGACCCCTACGGTCTCTATAATTATCTTATCATATCCTAAGGCATCCAAGGCCTCTATCATTGAGAGGGCTGCCAGGCTAAGGCCTCCCTTCAGCCCCCTTGTGGAGACGCTCCTTATGAAGATGCCCGGATCTTCAGCCCTCTCCTGCATCCTGAGTCTATCGCCTAACAGGGCGCCGCCTGTAAGCGGAGAGCTGGGGTCTATCGCTATGACTGCGACCTTGTAGCCTCGTCTCCTGAACTCTATGATAAGCTTCGATATTAGGGTGCTCTTACCGGCCCCTGGTATGCCAGTGACCCCAATGACGTGGGCCTTGCCGGCCATACGGGCTATGGAGTCGAAGACCTCCGACGGTAGCTTGTAAGGGTTCTCCATGAGTGTCAGGAACCTACCTATGCTCCTCAGGTTGCCCTTAGAAGCGCTCTCGAGAAGCTGTTCCAGCGCCTCCCTTTCCACTGCAGCCAAGACTTTGTCACCCCATTAAAGCCTCCGACTGACGCTTCTTAGCTGCGAGCTCCCTTATTATTTCAGCCATCTTGCTTAGGCTCTCGCCCGGCAGGAATACCTCCTTGACGCCTAGCCTCTTAAGCTCGTCTACATCAACTATAGGTATAGTGCCTCCGACCACGACGGGTATATCTTCACCTCCTAGCTCTTTCAACTTCTCTATGAGCAGCCTGACGTGGTGCACATGCGCCCCGCTGAGTATGCTAACGCCTATTACATCAGCGTCCTCCTCTATGGCGGCCCTTGCTACCTGCTCAGGAGTCTGTCTTATCCCCGTGTAAACCACCTCAAAGCCGGCGTCCTTGAGGGCTCTTGCTATAACCTTGGCCCCCCTGTCATGGCCGTCAAGGCCAAGTTTAGCTACTATTACTTTGTAAGGCCTCCCCTCAATATATTGGAGGCTCGACATAGACGCCATACACCTCCTTGAGGGTGTTCATTATCTCGCCTAAGGTTGCGTAAGCCTTCACTGCGTTAAGTACATAGGGCATTATGTTCTCACCTTTTTCGGCGGCCTTTCTAAGCTCGTCGAGGGCTCTTGACCACCTCTGCTGGTCCCTCATGGATCTCACCTGCGATATCCTCTGCTTCTGCCTCTTCTCTATCTCCTGCTGGTCAAACTCCAGGAGCGGTACCTTCCTGACGTCTTCTACCTCGTTCTCTGTAAATATGTTAACGCCTACTATGAACCTCCTTCCCTCCTCCACGTCCTTCTGGAACTTATATGCGGCGTCAGCTATCTCCCTCTGCGGGAAGCCCTTCTTGACAGCCTCCAACATGCCTCCCATGCTCTCTATCTTGTCAATATACTTCCAGGCCCTCTCCTCCATTTCATCCGTTAGCCACTCCACGTAGTAGCTTCCTGCAAGTGGATCTATAGTATCCGCTACTCCCGTCTCATAGGCTATTACCTGCTGGGTCCTAAGGGCAATCTTCGCCGCGAACTCGCTAGGAACCCTGAACGGCTCGTCGAAGCTGTTGGTATGCAGGCTCTGGGTGCCTCCTAGCACGGCAGCGAGCGCCTCTATGGCTGTTCTTATTATGTTGTTCCACGGCTGCTGGGCAGTCAGCGAGACGCCTGCGGTCTGCGTGTGGAACCTGAGCCACCAGCTCCTTGGGTTCTTAGCGCCGAACCACTCCCTCATAATCTTGGCCCACATCCTCCTTGCCGCGCGGAACTTAGCTATCTCTTCAAAGAAGTTTATGTGCGCGTCGAAGAAGAAGCTGAGCCTAGGCGCGAAGAAGTCAACGTCGAGGCCTCTGTTCTTGAGCTGCCTCACGTACTCTATGCCATCGGCCAGCGTGAAGGCCAGCTCCTGAACTGCGGTGGCCCCCGCCTCCCTTATATGGTAGCCGCTTATGCTTATCGGGTTCCACTTAGGGAGGTTCTTGACGCTCCACTCTATTAGGTCCATGGCCACCTTGACCGCGGGCTCTGGGGGGAAGACGTAGCTCTTCTGCGCCATGAATTCCTTCAGGGGGTCGTTCTGCGTCGTGCCCCCTATCTGAGAGTAAGGCACTCCCTGCTTCTCTGCAACCGCAACATAAAATGAGAGGAGCACCGGCGCCGGCGGGTTTATAGTCATGTTAGTTGTAACCTTGCCCATGTCTATGCCATCAAAGACCACCTCCATGTCAACTACCGTTGGAACGCTGACGCCAACAATGCCCACCTCGCCCTCTGCCATAGGATCATCGGGGTCTATACCCACAAGGGTTGGGTAATCAAAGGCTAAGCTTAGGCCTGTCTCGCCATGCTCTATGAGGAACTTAAGCCTCTTGTTGGTATCCTCGGGGCTTCCGTAGCCGCTGAACATCCTCATCGTCCAAAGGCGCGCCCTGTACATAGTTGCATGTATTCCCCTCGTGAAGGGGTACTCGCCTGGCAGGCCAAGCTTTTCCATATAGTCGAAGTTAGGTATGTCGGCGGGCGTGTAGACCTCCTTAATCGGTATATCGCTCAGTGTAGTGAACTCCTGCTGCCTCTCAGGAAGCCTCTGAAGCCACTGCTGTAAAGTGGTTCTCCGCCACTCTGAGATCTTATCGCTTATCTTCTTAATTTCGTCATTATTAAATGTTGCACCCAATGCAGAGCACCCAAAGGTATAACCTATTACAAAGTTTTTATAGGTAATCTAAAGGGCTTAACTAAACCTACACAAACATAACTACCGCATTTAAGTTAACCCTATAAACATCTGGGGGCTCGAGAAAAGGGGGATCACATGGTAAAGTTATTCTCTGAAATCCTGGGAAAGGAGGTTGAGGTGCCAGAGAGACCGTCGAGGATCGTCAGCCTTTCTCCTGCTATAACGGAAACCCTCTACCTACTAGGAGCCGAGGACAGAGTTGTTGGCGTAAGCTTCTTCTGCGATAAGCCGCCAGAGGTCTCCAAGAAGCCCAGGGTAGGCGCTTACCTGAACATAAATTATCAGCTGCTTCAGAAGCTGAGCCCCGACCTAGTGCTCGTGACCACGGGGGCTCAGAGGGATAAGATCTTTGAACTGGAGTCCAAAGGCTACGTAGTGTACCCTATTCCACTTCCAGTCAGCATGTACGGGATACTTGATAACATTATTGTAACAGGCATAGTGATTGGAGAACTTTCGCGGGCCAGGGACCTCGCATCAAGCCTAGTCAGTAAGTTCATAAACCTTAAAGGCGCTCTAAAGGGCGTAAAGCTCTACTACGAGATAGACCTAGGAGGGCCCGTGAGCGTGGGGGCCCACAGCTATATAGGTGACGCCTTTGACTTCCTTGGGGCCGAACACCCATTTCTAATGAGCAGGGTCCCCTACGTAGTTAACCCGGACCCCGATGCCATTAAAAGCTTTGACCCTGATGTAATAGTCTACGAACAGAAGTTGGGAGAGAACGCGACGCCAGAAAAAGTGGCCAGAAGGCTGGCCTCCAGGGGCCTTGACAGCCTTAGGGCCGTTAAGGAGAACCGCATAGTTATACTTGACTACGACAGTTTGGCGCACTACGGTCCCAGCTTCTTCTCCGCGCTAAATGATATGGTTGAAAAGGTCCTGAGGGTGATCAAGAGGGGCTAGCCCTCTCCTCCTTACTTATGGCCTGTGAAGCCTTTACTTGCTCTTCCTTATAGTAGAACTCGTTAAGGGTCCTGTTGATGTCAACGAACTTATATGACGTCTTTAGCGCGGAGAGAGCCATTGACTTGTACTTCTCGCTCCCATATATGTTTATAGCTTCGTTGAGATACTTGGAGAACTCCTCGTAATCCTTTTCATCAATTTCCTGCGCCTTTGGGTCCGTGTAGATGTTTATAAGGTCTCTAAGGTCCTCCCCAAAGAGCCATCCACTGACTCCATGTTGAACAACCTCAACCACAGCGCCATCCTTAGAGGCTACCACTGGTATAGCATTCACAAGGGACTTCATGAAGCTGGTGCCGCTCGCCTCCCATCCTGAGAAGGGAGTGAAGGTCTGTATGTCGGCCCCCGCCTGAAGAACCTTAGCCTTAACTACGTCGTAGTCGTATATGTGCACCACGTTTGGGAACTGCTTTGAGAGCCTGTGGAATTCCTTCATGTACATAAGGCCATCCGTGTCCCTTGGATGCGCCTTACCGCCCACCACGAAGAGCACATCGCTTAAACCGTTCTCCTCTATGAACCTGGCTATGAAGTAGGGCCTCTTGTAGCGCGTGTTCCTTCTAAGCCACACTATAACAGGCTTGTCCAGGTACTTATCACCTATGTCCTTGTAGGCCTTTATCATGTTAATGAAGTCCTTCTTAGCCTGAGCGTGAGCCTGCCACACGTCATCCTCTGCTAAGTTATCAAGGCCCTTGGAGGCTATCAGCTGCTTCAGTGCGGGGTGCTGCCACCTCTCAACGTCGACACCGTTGGTTATATGGGATATCTTCTCGGAGTACTCCTTGAACGTTTTCTTCGTTATCTCCTCATGCTTCGCTGAAACGGCGTAAGTTACCACCGCGCGCTCCATGCCTACCTTAGTTAATATGACATATGGATCTGGGCTGCCAAAGCCAAACTCTTCGCCGAGGATCGCTGTAGGGTACACGGGGTGTCCCCAGGGTCCTGGCGTGTGAGTTATGAAGCGATACTGCTTAAACTCGGGCAAAGCCAACATGACCAGTACTGTATATGCTTCCTGCAGGTCTATGTTCCTTACATTGTCGAGACCTATGTAGTCCCTGATGTAGGTGGCGGCAGCCTTGGCAAGGAATATGTATTTGTATATGTTCTCCTCAAAACAGTTTTCTATGTAAGCCTGCTCGCTGTACCTTCTCGCCCATTCAGGACACGCCGCCTCCATGAACACCACTTTAGCCTTACCCCTGTCATAGATCCAAGGCCTAGCTACTATGCTGCTTCCCTTCACCTTCACCACAAACTCCTTCTCTGGCCTTAGCAGGGCCTCAAGCTCAATAGGCTGCTCCTGCTCCCTGGGCACAGGAGTGTTGTCCTCCTCAAAGGTATAGTCAATGTACCCATGCCTGTAGAGGAGCGTTATCACGTAATATTTAGCGCCTCTCCTTGCCATAGCGTAAAACTTGTCCCCTTCAAGAACTCCTAGACCTCCAGCGTAGCTATACAGCTCGTCCAGCGCTATTTCCGGCGTGACAGAGACTATCACGTCCTTTGCCATATTTTCACCTGCAGGAGCAGGGCCCCTAGCAAATAATATTTATATCGTTAGAGCCGCATCTAGAGAATCTTAATTGGGCGGTCCTTCACTTAGCCCTGCACAGAATGTATCCGTCCAGATGGTTGTTCCTTAAGCCGCTCTCCAGCAGCGTTTCCCCGCACTTCACTGGCGAGGGTAGCTCTACGGCGCGGCGAGTTACGTAACCCATTATCGTTTCCCCTCCGTAGGTCCTCTCTACATAAATAGCATCAGAACCTAGGGGGCTCGCCCTAAAGTAGCCATACCTCAAGGCTTTAGATGCCTTCCGAAGGGCTATGAGCTTCCTAACTAGGTCGAGAAGGTCCTTGTCCCACAGGCTCTCATCCCATGGCATTGGAAGCCTGTTGTCGGGATCCTTGCCTCCCCTGAGCCCGATCTCATCGCCATAGTAGACACTAAAAGAGCCGTACATGAGGGCCGTTAGAACTAAGGCTCTGGCGACAAGATCCTTGGAACCTAATATGTCCATTACGCGAGGCGTGTCGTGGCTGCCCAGCAGGTTATAGAGCGCGTTGGCAACATATAGGGGCAACCTAAGGTACTGCCTATTGAGCTTTTCCGAGAGCTCGAAGGCCGTAATCTCGCCCCTGAAGAAGCCCAGTATAGGGCCTCTGGCCTCATAGTTCATAGCGGAGTTTGAAATTATTCCCATGGGGAACGCTGAGAGCTCGCCCATTATTTCCATTATAACCGGCGACTCAGGCCTCCTGTGCAGTATGCACTCGTACAGGTATTTCATAGCGTCGTCGGGAAGCCCGTGCGCCACGTCTATGCGAAAGCCGTCTATACCTCTTGTCACCCAGTCACCTACTGCCCCGCAGAGCTCTTCCAGGACGGCCCTGTTCTGGTGGTTTAACTTTGGCATCCCCCACAGCTTTGCAAAGGTCTCATAGAACGGGTCCTTAGAGCGAAGTTCCTCAGGGAAGCTCCTACAGCCAGAATCAACGTACCTCTCGAGCAGCTCTGCGTCGCGGGCCACTTCATCCTTTGAGTCCACAAGGAACCTGTACCAGTTCCAGTAAACCGAGCTTTTCCACCCCTTCAAAGCGTCGGAAAACTCCCTAGAGCAGGGAGACGTGTGATGCACAACTAGGTCCAAAACCACCTTAATTCCAAGCTTGTGGGATTCCTTCACTAAGTTCTCTAAGGCTTCATCGCCGCCCAGCGATGGGTCTACGTGATGTTGGTCTATAACGTCGTAGCGGTGATAGCTGTTAGAGACATATATGGGGGTTAAGTATATGGCTTCGAATCCAACGGATTTTATGTAGTTGAGCCTCTCTGCAAGCCCTTTAAGGTTGCCTCCTATGCGCTCCCTGGGCCTTGTTTTTAGCTTAGCAAAATCCTCCCTATAGCCCGCGAAGCTGTCCGGAAACACGAGATAATATGAAGTGCCCAGGTACCATGGTATAGTATCACTGTAGTAGCCGTTTCCTGCTACCCACGGCTCCCTTGACCCCAGGCCGTCAAACCCGAAAGGCAGCTTCCTGCCGTCAACCGAGAGCAAGAAGTAGTACGCCTCGACTCTTCCAGGAACCCTAGCCTCGTAGTAGTCCCTGTAGGAGTCCCTTAAGGCCAGTTCCGCTTCAAAGGACTTCCATGATCCTTCTACGAGAGCCAGCAGTGTTACGGAGTCCACCTCTTCCCGCACAGTAAAAACCCTCACAGCAGTGATTCCTCCATAGCCCGAGAGGTAGCCTGGCCACCTTTCGTCGTGCAGTATAAGGTTACCGTGAAGCCCGCCCTCAGAAATGGCGTCCCTGATTTCCTTAAGTCCGGCCTCGGCAACGCTGGCTGTCACTCTTCCCATGTTTAGGCCTAGATCCACCTCAGCGACTCTTGGGTTCTCATAGTCCGTATAGACTCTGTAAAGGCTGTCGACAAACGCATAATGATAAAGCCCTTCCCTGACAGGTACTCGTGCAACCCCCCTGTCACCTTTCCTCTTCAGCTCAACTCTGCCTGGGAAGTATGACGTAAACTCTGACACCACATATAAGTGCCTTCCTACGGCCACCTTAGGCCACGGATAGCTGAAGATAAAGTCCGGTTCACCATACCTGTCCTTGCCTAGCCGCGGTCTGATGCTCATATACATGGCTTCAACACCGGCCTGCGCCTTTAGGCGTTCCATATTTACGTTACGGTCTAGCTTGCTCTATGTAAAAAGGGTAGCTGCAGGCCCTGAGTTAGTATAAAGTTATTCGAGTGCTCACCTGATAACAGCGCTGATTCCCCACCCAAAGGGCAAGGCTTACCTTTCATTTCTCAGCGACTTTCCGAAACGCTAGAAGGGGGCCTCTTCAGAGCTTATTAATTAATCCTGAGACTGGGAGGCGTGGGTGGGCCTGTGAAGCTGTTTGAGTATGAGGCTAAGGAGATCATAAGGAAGTACGGCATCGAAACGCCGAAGGGCGTCGTAGTGCGCGAGGGCGACGATATAAGGAAGGCCATAGAAAGCTCAGGCCTAACACCTCCACTGGCTGTTAAGGCGCAGGTCCTGGTTGCCGGAAGGGGCAAGGCCGGCGGAATAAAGCTTGTAAATAGCGTTGACGAGGCCGTCTCGGTGTCCCAGCAGCTCTTCAAGACCCCAATCAAGGGAATAAAGCCCTCTATCCTGCTTATAGAGCAGGCCGTAAAGCATGATGTGGAGCTCTACGCTGGAATAGTACTTGACAGGGCCGAGAGGAAGCCCCTCGTGCTGGTAAGCAAGTACGGTGGTATGGATCTTGAGGAGGTTGCTAGGGAGCACCCCGAGGCCATAATAAAGTACTACGTGGACCCATACAAGGGACTAAGAAATTATGAGGCCAGAATACTAGGCAAGCAGCTTGGCCTCACAGGCAAAGCACTTTCAAGCTTTGAGAACTTCCTGCAGGCGCTGTACAGGGCATTTATGGACTATGATGCTGAGCTCGCCGAGAGCAACCCGTTGGCGCTTCTGCCAGACAAGGTTCTGCCCCTTGACCTCAGGATAATAATCGATGACAACAGTCTCTTCAGGCACACAGAGTACGCTGCCACCGAGAAGGAGAGGCTCGGAGAGCTCAGCGAGAGGGAGATAGCAGCCAGAGAGAAGGATCTTGCCTACGTGGAACTTGACGGCGATGTTGGGGTTATCGGAAACGGGGCGGGGCTCACTATGACCACCATGGATCTCGTCTACGAGTTTGGAATGAAGCCTGCCGACTTCCTTGACGTAGGAGGTGGAGCTGAGGCTGAGCACATAAGGGACGCCGTTGAGTTTGTTATGAGTGACCCCAAGGTCAAGAAGGTGTTCATAAACATATTCGGAGGCATAACTAGGGCCGACGAAGTTGCCAGGGGCGTAGTAATGGCGCTCAAGGACCTGGGCAACAAGGCCAAGCCTCTAGTTGTGAGGTTAACTGGAACCAACGAGGAGCAGGGAAGGGAGATTCTTAAGGAAGTAGGCATAACGCCGTACAGTGACCCGCTGGAGGCGCTTCAGGCACTTAAGAACCTGTGAGGTGATAGGGATGGGCATAATAGTTGATGAAAACACTAAAGTAATCGTGCAGGGCATAACTGGTAGGGAGGGCTTGTTCCACACAAGGCTGATGCTTCAGTATGGCACCAAGGTAGTTGCTGGCGTGACCCCAGGCAAGGGAGGCACTACTGTTGAAGGTGTGCCGGTTTATGATACCGTGGATGAGGCAGTGAAGGCGCACCCTGAAGTCAACACATCAATAATCTTCGTGCCCGCTAAGTTCGCCGCTGACGCCGTCTTTGAAGCCATAGATGCGGGCATTAAGACCATAGTTGTCATAACTGAGCACATACCCATACATGATGCCATGGCATTCGTCAATTACGCCAAGGAGAAGGGCTCCATAATAATAGGGCCCAACTGCCCGGGCATAATAAATCCAGGCAAGACCAAGGTTGGCATAATGCCAGCCAATGTCTTCACGCCGGGGCCCGTTGGAGTGATGTCCAGGAGCGGTACCCTCACCTATGAGGTGAGCTACTTCCTCTCCAAGGCCGGCCTAGGGCAGTCCACGGTGATAGGAGTTGGCGGTGACCCCATAACTGGGCTCACGTTCCCAGAGGTAGCTGAGATGTTCGAGAGAGACCCGCAGACTAAGGCTATAGTTATGGTGGGCGAGATAGGCGGCGACGCTGAGGAAAGGGTGGCCAAGATGGTTAAGGAAGGCAAGATAAGGAAGCCCATAGTGGCGTTCATAGCTGGCCGCACAGCGCCTGAGGGCAAGAGGATGGGCCACGCAGGTGCCATAATAATGCTTGGCACCGGGGCCTACAAGGACAAGGTTGCAGCGCTGGAGGACGCTGGGGTGAGGGTGGCCATAACGCCCTATGAGATTCCTAAGCTTGTGAGCGAGGCCCTCAAGAGAGCCTAAATCACTAGTCCCCAACGGCTTCCCTCCTTTTCTTTGATTGCACGACCTCGCTGGTGCCGCTTGCCACGACCTCGTATAGCACTGCAGTCTTGCCAGGCATGGGCCTTAACAGCCTGCCAAGCCTCTGTATGAACTGCCTCCTGGAGCCAGTTCCAGAGACAAGTATCCCAACGTTGGCGTCAGGTATGTCAAGGCCCTCATCACCTACGGTGGTAACTACAAGCACGCCGCTCTTAAGCCTCTTAAACTCGTCAAGGGCCCTGTCCCTGGCTTCCCTCTCAAGGCCCCCATGTATGAGGAGCGCGCCGAGCCTCTGAGCAAGCTCCTCGGCTTGCTTCTTATACTGCGTAAATATTATTATCTTGGAGCCCTTATTCAGCTCCTGCTTTGCAATATCAACTACCTTGTCCAGCTTGCTCCTGCTCTCCTGCACTATAGACTGCATCTGGGCCCTGATCCTCAGGGCCTGTATGGCGTTCTGCTCACCTTTCTTGGCAGCCTCAAGGACCTCTTGGAAAGTCCTTCCCATAGCGAATGAGGCGTACCGCTTCCTCAGTTCATCGTATAGCTTCTGCTCCTCCGGTGCGAGCTTGACCGTGACCCTCCTTATCACATAGGGCGCTAGGAAACCCTCCTGCATTAACTCGGACGCGCTCTTCTGATAAACTATGCCTCCTACCAGCGGGAACACCTCCTCCTGTTTGTTATCCTCCCTGACCGCTGTGGCAGAAAGTCCCATGCGATACGGGGCCAACATGTACTCCGCTATTGCCTTAAACTTGTCAGCTGGCAGGTGATGGGCCTCGTCAAAAATGACCAGGGCGAACCTCGGGGACAGCTGCCTCACGTACCTATATGCCGTCTGGTAAGTGGTCACTGTTATGTCGCCTATGGACTTCTCGTCCCCATAGAACGCCCCCAGCAGGCCGCCGGCATCTGTGAACCTCCTTATGGCGTCGCTCCACTGCTTCACGTGCTCTTTGGTGTAGGCCACTATGAGGGTCTTCACGTTGGCTGCCGCTATGGCAGCTATGGCAACCACCGTTTTGCCCGCGCCCGTCGGCAGGACTATTACCCCTCTGTTGTTGTTCTTTGACCAGGCGTCAAGAGCTTCCTGCTGATACGGCCTTAGCTGGCCCACGAACTTTACCTGCCTGGACAGCCTAGCCCTCTCCAGCAGTCCTACCTTATCATCAACTATTACCCCTTTACCGTTCAAGTGCTTGACAAGGTCATAGTATAGGTAAGGCTTAGCTATGTAGCTTCTTAGCTCTTTGCTGTACTTAAGCTGCGCAAGATACTCCTGCAGGTATGGTTTCAGCATGAGCTCGCTGGATATCACGACCTCGCTGCTAGAGTTGAGATTTATCTTAACTGTGCCCTTTCTCCTCAGGTACTCCCTCAATATTTCCAGGTCCTGCTGGGGAATGGAGTCCTTGAGCTCCTCCAGCTCCCTTAATATGTCAACAGGACCTAGGCCTGACTCCTTGGCCTTCTCATCGCTCAACTCAAATATGGAGAACCCTCTGTCGCGGCCCACGTACTTGGAGAACTCGAGGATCCTCTGAAAGTCCTCGTCGCTGAGCCAGCCACGCACCTTAAACCTCGGCGGGATCTCCAACTTGATCATCCTTTAGCAACCTATAGCCCTGCAGGTCGCTGGGCTCTCCTACACCTAGCTTTCTCAGGAGGTTCCTTATCTTTATAGGGGGGTCAGGTCTTGATATAAGCTCGATGCAGTCACCCTCCAAGCTGGCAACGTCCACCTCAGGCAAATTGATGGCGTCTAGGCGAGCTTCATTTCCGCAAAGCCTCGCCACTACCTTTAGAACCTCAAGGCATGTAAGGGACACGAAGCACCTAGCGTAAATTTCCCTGTTGTCATCCGAGTGAATTAGCACGTCAACGTAGTTTACCTCGCTTGAGACCAGCTGTGAGAACAGCTCGTAGACATCATCTCTGCTGAGGCTCGTAAACAGCTCCTCCAGGCAGAGGGGGCTGGCTCCTGGCGTGGGTTCTAGGTCATCCCCTTCAGAGGGGTCCCCTCTTAAAACCCTCTTCATAGCCAGCCCCCTGAGCTAACGATGTCTGGAAGTCAAAAGTCACTAACAGACCTTTGAGCCGGGCTGGACGGGCTCGGCCACGGTAAGTATAACTGGCTTTTCCGAGTCCCCGCACGGGGCTGCCAACAGCATGCCCTGGCTCGTCAGCCCTGCCATCTGCTTAGGCTTAAGGTTGGCTACAACTATTACATATTTACCCACCAGATCTTCAGGCTTGTACCACTTAAGCAGCCCGGCGAGTATCTGCCTCTGCTCTGATCCAAGGTCAACGGTGAGCCTTATCAGCTTCCTACTATTAGCTACCGGCTCTGCAGACAAAACCTTGCCAACCCTCAGGTCTACCTTTGCAAACTCGGAGTAATCAATAATGTTACCACCGGTCTGACCCTGCGGCTGGCCCTCCTGGCTCAAGAAGCCTCACCCCCCTCGCTTCCCCCCGCAACCTGCTGCTTCTCCGTGTACCACTCCTCCTTACCAAGGTAAGGCTGCCTCATGGTTAGACCTATCCTAACCGCTGCCATCCTCCTCGAGGCCTTGCTGACCTGAGTTATCCTCACCCTGACTATGTCATTAACTCCAACTACCCTGCCGCTCTCGCGGCCCTTGAAGCTCCTGGTCTCCTGCACGAAGTCGGCGTCCTCATCCATTAGCTGGGTCCTGTGCACAAAGCCGTCGGTCGGCCCGAGGCTCACAAAGGCGCCGAACTCCCTTGCGTCGCTGACTATGCCTTTGTCGACCTCCTGGAGCAGAGGCTCAAAGCTCAGGACCCTGTACCTGACGGGGAAGTAAATCTGGGGGTCGTTAGGCAAAAGTACCCCATCGCCCTCTACGTCAGCGTCTATCACGGATATTATGATACCCATGGTATCATCCACTTGGCCCTCAAGCTCCTCTCGAAGCGACTGAAGCACTGCCTGCTTTATCTCACCGCTGTAGGCTAACTCAGGCCTCACCCCAACCCACTCGTAAAGCGTATACTCGGCGTACAACTGCGCCCACCTGTTCTTAGCTCCTCTCCACTCAGAAATCGGGAGGCCTTTAAGCTCTCACAAGGCTAACAGGTACTGGGGTCTAGATCTGAGCGACTTTAGCTTTAACGAGCTCAGGTATAGGTCTGTCAAGCTCCTTAGGGCAGCCAGGGCCTTCTTCCAGCTCACCGACCTGTCTAAGATAACGGGCTTGCCGTCCCCTATGCTGTCACGTTACATCAATGGCAGCACGCTGCCCTCCGAGGGCAACGCTAAGAAAATCGTGGACTCCCTCCTCTCGAGGGAAGTTATCACAAGCATTGTGGCCAAGGCCATAAAGGTGTACAATGGCTTTTACAACATAACCGGCGTAACGCTTGACCCCATGGCCTTAACGCTGGTCTCTGAATACGTTGTAAAGAGGTTTGACAAGACCTTCACGTGCGTGCTGACGCCTGAGGCCGGAGGCATAAGCCTGGCCACCGCCATAGGCCTAGCGGCCAACGTGCCTATAGTGGTCGCCAGGAAGCAGAGGCCGCCCTCAGAGGAGCCCATACTCGAGGCCATGTACCTCTCCGGGCCCGCCTCCTATACGGTGTTCTACGTGACTAAGAGGGAGCTTCCCAAGGACTCCAGGGTCCTAATAGTTGACGACTTTAGCATACATGGCCACACGCTCAGGGCCCTGGCCGAGCTTGTTAGAAGGGCTGGGGCTAAGCTCGTTGGAACCGTTGTAGTGGTAGCCGTGGGAACAGACTGGAAAGTTGCAGAGAACTCAGAGGCTCTGCTAGAAATAAGGGGTTAAGCTAAGGCTTTGACTAGCTCTTTAGCGACAAGCGGCGCCACGTCAACCTGCTTGACGATGTCGCTCTGAGCCGGCGTGGTGTTAGCGGCGTAAACCTGGGCTATGCCTGCAGACCTAAGCCTCTCTTCGGCCCCCTGGGCCAGGACAGCGTGCGCGACCATAACAGTGATGCTCCTGGCGCCCTGCTCCTTAAGCATTTCTGCCGCCTTGGCCACGGTACCCCCCGTGCTAATGATGTCATCCACTATTATCACGTCCTTGCCATCCACGTCCAACTGCTTTGGCTTCATGGTGATCTCGCCCGTGACTCTGTCCCTTTGTTTTTCAATGTAATCATAAGATGTTCCCAGGCGCTCCGCGAGCGACTTCGCCCTTTCAAGGGCTCCAAGGTCGGGCGATAGGACCACGTAGTTAGGGCCGCTCATCCCAAGCGTGTCAGCCATGTAGGAGTAGGGCCTAACGTTAAGCGCGACGCCAGGGAACTGCCTTAGGCTTTCGGCTTTATGGATCTCTACCGTAGCTATGTGAGTAAACCCGGCTGACCAAAGGGCTCTCAACACGGACCTTATGCTGACCGGCTCCCCCTGAAGGAACTGCCTGTCTTGCCTGGCATATGCAAGATAGGGGGCTACTAATATGACCCTGTTAGCCCCAGAGGCCTTAAGCGAGTCGGCCGCCAGCAGGCTGGCCACCACCGACGAGTCTTGCTTAGGTATCATGGTCTTAACGTATATAGCGTCCACGCCCTTAACATCACATGTAACTCTAATATACTGTTCACCATCAGGGAACTCCTTGTATTGGGGCTCGCAAAGGGATCCATTTATTGAGTTAGCCAACGACTTAGCGAAAGCCCTAGACACCTCATCCGAACCTGGCACTACTGCGTACAAGGGCCTGCGCCCTTGAGCTTCCTTGAGCCTTAGGAATTTAGCTCTATAAGTTAAAGCCAGACCCTTAAGGGCATGTATTGCATGTCAGCCTAGCGAGAAAGTTAAGCGGACTTTTTATAAGCTAGCACTTTCCCTAACGTAAAACTATTATGCCTAATGAGCCACTAAAGGTTATATTCGGCAGGGCCCTAGATAATATAAAGTGGTTTGGGGACTGTATATGGGCGCACAGGCCATCGTTATGATAAACACGGACGTCGGCAAGGAAAACGACATATTTAATGAGCTTCTTAAGATAGATGAGGTCAAGAAAGTCTACATGGTGTACGGCATTCACGATCTTGTGGCCTTTGTAGAGGCAGAGAACATGGATAAGCTCAGATCGCTTATAACTGATAAGATAAGGAAGCTTAACGGAGTGAAGAGCACGCTTACCAGCATAATAGTCGTTGGAAAGGAGAGAAGCTAAAAGGAGTGAAGAGGAGAGTGAGCACTGTTCTCCTGTATACTTTTATATAATATTTTGTTAAGCATTAGTTGTTAGCAGCGACTATACTTAAATCTTGTTGCCTAGGTTTACATCCTTAAAAAGAGTATTTGTCTGTGGAATTAAGGGTCGGCAGTACAAGATCTTGTAAAGAGCGTGAGCTCCCTTGAGAAAGCCTACAGGCGACGTAGTGATCGCCGGTTTAGGACTCGCCGGCTCCCTGCTCTCGCTGAGGCTTGCCGAAAGAGGCTTTAAGGTGATGGCCTTTGAACCCGTAGAGTCTTCCTACGTTAAGCCGTGCGGCGAGCAGCTGACGCTCGAGGAGCTGCCATTAAGGCTAGCCAAGGCCTATGACGTCATAAAGACTATAGTAAACTTTGTCCATGTTTTCGTTGAGGGCAAATACGTAACCACGACCAACATGAGCGGAAACTCCAAGTGGGCCATAATAGATAAGCCCCGGCTTATAATGTCGCTCAGGAGGTCAGCCCTGGATAATGGCGTTGATGTAATAAGGAGGCCGTGGAACGGCGAGCGAGGGGCTCTGACCATAGATTCAAGGGGGCCTTATAACCTACCCCTTTCATCGGAAGTCCTTGCACTGAGGGTTATAGCTAAGGTACCCGCGTGGAGCTCTGAGGAGGCAACCCTTGACTTCAGGCCCTCTTCTGGAGGCCTTTATTGGGTGTTCCCCTACGATGACAGCGGCCACTTAATAAACGTAGGCGCTGGCTTTGTAGGACTTTACGACGCCGTCCACCTAGAAGGCCTGGTCCGAGGGTACATTAAAGAAAAGATAAGCCCGTGCTTTGACGTTTTGGAAGTTAAGGGCGCGCCCATAAACGTGTTTACTAACCCCTCGCTTAGTACCGGTGACATTATTAACGTAGGTGAGGCCGCAGGCCTTGTAATGGCATGGAGCGGCGAGGGCAACAGGCCCTCTATAGTCTCTGCGGAGGCGCTAGCTGGTGCAATAGCAAGTTATGGCGTTGAAGACCGCACCTCCATCCTTAAGAAATACTCTGAAGGCATATCCAGTCTTTTAAGTTCAGCTGTGCTATCGCGGCTCCTAACCAGGGCCAGTTATAGGTCCCCCTTGGCTGAGGGTCTCCTAAGGAACATGCCTAAATGGGCCTGGGACCTTTACGTCAGGCAAGAGCTTAGCCTAGGCGACTTTCTGAGGACTGTCCCTCAAGCTATAGCTTCCATGCTCGTGAGGCGAGAGGATAAAAGATAAGCTTTAAAGTTAGCGCGGGAAGGCTCTACCGTGAGGGCCCGTAGCTCAGCCAGGTAGAGCGCCCGGCTCATAACCGGGTGGTCCGGGGTTCAAACCCCCGCGGGCCCATAGCCCCCTGAGATTTTAGTAAAGCTCGCGGGGCTCTTCTACGTTCAGCTACTGCCTAACCCTTGGCCAACAGATGACTGTTATCCCAAAGTAAAAGGCGACGCAAGAGTAAAAGGGGCAAGCCGCAACTCGATTAAGCGGCAGCGATGAGGATGGTGGAGCGACTCTGAATAATGATGTGCGACTATCCCCTGAGCTGCCCTCTGAAGTAAGCGTGTATTTGGTCTTTTCCTGCTAGAAAAACTTATAGTAGATAAGTAAAATATATTCAGCTAATGGGTGAACTGAAGACCTTAAAATAGGCTTTTAAGCGACTGTATACAGCTCTCTCCTTTCGACGGCGGTGCCTATGAAGCTTCCAGAGAAGGTTGACGTGGTATTCATAGGCGGTGGTGGCGCCTCTTATCCTGGAGCCTTCGAGCTGGCAGAGGCAGGGCTCTCAGTGCTCATGGTTGACGAGAAGGGCAACCTGGGTGGCGACTGCCTCTACGCAGGCTGCATACCATCGAAAACCGTGAGGACGAAGATCCTGGAGTACACCTCGACCACAAATAGGATAGACCCTGAGCAGATATGGCAGGAGGTCGTAAAGGCCAAGGAGGAGGTCCAGAGGATCAGGTACGAGCACCACATGGAGGAAATAAAAGAGCACGAGCCTAACCTATCCTTTGCCAAGGGCTGGGCCACAATACTTGGACCTAACAAGGTCAAGGTGGATACTGAGGAGGGAACCTTTGAGGTTGAAACCAAGAGGCTCGTCATAGGCGCTGGGGCGGAGCACGTGATAATACCGATTCCCGGTAAGGAGCTCGCTATCACCAGCGACGCGCTCTTCGCCTACCAGAAGACAATGGGCCACCTGCCAAAGTCCCTGGCAATAATAGGCGGCGGCTACATAGGGGTTGAGGTAGCCGACATGCTGAGCAGGCTTGGTACTCACGTATCAATTGTAGAGATGATGGACAGGCTCCTGCCCAACATGCCTCCAGAGCTCTCAGAGGCAGCAATGCAGCGCATGAAGGAGGCGGGCGTTGACGTGTACCTCAGGAGCCCGGCCCAGAGCATCGAGAAGAGGGGAGAGTACAAGGTGCTTAAGGCTAAGAGCGCCGATGGCAAGGAGGTTGAGGTTGAGGCAGAGGAAGTACTAATGGCCGTGGGAAGGAGGCCCAGGACCAGGGGCTATGGGCTGGAAGCGCTTGAGAGCCAGGGGCTTAAAGTCGACAAGACCGGCGTGCAGGTGACGCCCGGCCTCAGGACTACCTTGCCTAACGTGTATGCCGCTGGCGACGTCACTGGCAAGGCCATGCTCTTCCACGCAGCAGTTAAGGAGAGTGTCATTGTGGCAAAGAACATACTTGCCGGTAAGGAGGTCTACAGGTTTAACTACCACTCAGTGCCATACACCATATTCACGTACCCTGAGATTGCCATGGTCGGCTACACGGAGGACGAGCTGAAGGCTCTAGGGATACAGTACGAGGTGGTCAACTACTCGCTTAAGCATGATGCCCAGTCAGAGATCGTGGGCCACAGGGAGGGCTGGATGAAGATACTGCTCGAAAAGGAGTCCCTCAGGATACTGGGCTTTGAGGCCTACGCCCATGATGCCGCTGAGCTAAGCGCTGTATTTGCGGCAGCTATAGAGAACAACCTGACCGCCAAGAACCTCGCATGGGTGGCAGGGCCCCACCCACTGACATTCGAGTCCATAAACTATGCCCTGAGGCCCTACTTCTGACCCTCTTTGATCCCTAAGAACTCTTTTGAGAACCTGTGAGGTAACAGCTCCGAGAGCCTCCAGACCTTTAACTTATTTCCTTCATTTGAGATTGAGTATACTATCGTGTCATCATCGCCAAACTCAGCTATCACCTGCAGGCATGCCCCGCAGGGGGGAGCGGGCTCCCCCCTCTCCACCATGACTAAGACCTCCCTTACTTTTCTCTCCCCGCTGCTTACAGCCTTGAATATGGCAACCCTCTCAGCGCACATGCTTAATCCATAGCTCGCGTTCTCTATGTTAACGCCACTATAAATGGCTCCAGAGCCGGCTCTTACGGCTGAGGCTACCCGATAGCCGGAGTAGGGCGCATATGCCCTGTTTATCGCCCCTCTGGCCTCCTTTAACAGGTCCTCGGGCACGCTCATGAGCTAAACACCACCCTTTATAAGTTCCGACCGCCCGCCTAAAGAGCCTCCCAGCAGCGCTCCCCATAGTTCCTATAGTCTCAATTATTACAACATAGCATATATATTATCTATAGAATTCTATAGAACTCTGCATATAGCATAGAATTGCTTAAATAGGATAAGTAGCACGGGACTACCTGGTGAACCAGTGTCCGACGGAAAAGGATTAAGCAACAGCGCTAAGGGCTCCCCGTTCAGTCTTCTTGACAAAGGAAGGTTTACCATGGGCCTCCTCAAAGTTGTCTTGGTCTCCGGGATGGGTTTCTTCACGGACGCCTACGACCTCTTCAATATCAACATAATGCTGCTCTTCCTGACGCCCCTGTGGCACCTCACAAGCGTGCAGGAGGCGCTGCTAGCCTCCTCAGCAATATTCTCAGCAATCGTAGGTCAGCTGCTCTTTGGGAGGCTTCTTGACCTTCTTGGAAGGAAGAAGATATATGGAATAGAGGCAGGCATACTCGCCGCTGGAGCCATGCTCAGCGCTTTCTCAACGAACTTCACAATGTTGTTGGCCACTAGAACCGTCATGGGCCTAGGCATAGGCGGTGATTACCCAGCCTCGGCCACCATAGCAAGCGAGTACGCGCCCACTTCTAGCAGGGGCAAGAGCGTCGCGCTAGTCTTCTCAATGCAGGGATTTGGCATAGCCACAGCGATGATCACGGGCCTCCTGGCGGCTGCCTACCTGCCTGCAGACATGGCCTGGAGGGTTGTGGCCCTTGTAGGGGCAATACCCCCCGCCTTTGTTGTCTACTTCAGAAGGCACGTGCCCGAGACGCCCAGGTACTCCCTGCTTGTAAGAGGTGACGCTAACGAGGCCAAAAAGGGCCTCAGACTGGTCCTAGGCTCTGACGGCGAGGTCGTCAAGGCAAAGGCGCAGCACACGCCCATCTCTGAGTTCTTCAAGGAGTACTGGCCCCTGCTTATAGGCACTACACTGCCATGGACGTTTATGGACATGGCGCTCTACGGCACCGGTGTGTTCTCGTCCTATGTGACTTCATCGTTGCTGCCTGCAAAGAGCTTGACCGCCTCTGTCCTGAGGGCTGGCATACCTCTGCTAATAGGGATACCTGGCTACTTCGCTGCGGCAGCGCTCGTCGACAGGCTTGGCAGGAAGTCCCTTCAGCTAATCGGGTTCGCCATAGTGACGGCCATTTACATCCCCATGGCGCTCTACTACATGAAATTCATAAACATAAACAGCTACCTACTCTATGCCTTCTTCGGACTCTCGTTCACCGCACTTAACCTGGGGCCGAACACCACGACATTCATACTGCCGGCGGAGGTCTACCCGGTCAGATATAGGTCTACAGGCCACGGCATCTCGGCCGCCGCGGGCAAGGCGGGTGCGGCAATAACGACGTTTGCGTTTCCGCTGATAAAGGCCTCCCTGGGCAGCAGCCTAGGGCTGGCGTTCATCTTTGGCCTGCTGGCCGCTGTCAGCGTCATAGCTATGATAATAACTGCCGCCTTCATACCCGAGACCAAGATGGTGCCCCTCGAGGAGGCCAGCAAGGAAAAGCTAGTTGTTGAGTCCCCAGTACCCGTGCCGCACCGCTCTAGTTAACTTCAGGCCGCCTTAAGCTTACGCCACCTTAGCATCTCGTCAACTTCCAGCCTCTCCTTCTCCGCTAATGTAAGGCTGTTGAGAACCCTCAGCGCGCCGTGCCTCGAGAGGTACCTGTTATTGTTACCGCAGTACGGCGAGTAGACGCAGCGGGGGCACCCATCCTCGCAAGTGCACGATGAAACTATGCTCTTTGCTATCTCCTGTATCTTAAGCAGTCTCTCGTAAACTAGCCTAGAGGCGCCATTACCTCCGACATGGGAGTCATAGATAACTATGTGGCCTGTGGGGTAACTGACGCCGCTTAAGTCCGTATCGCTGGCCCCCACGACAGGCCTTGAGGCCGCTATGAGCACGTGCTCTAACGCATGATAGGCGCTGAGCGACGACTCTAACGTGTCAAACTCCAGCAGCGGGTACCTCAGAGCCACCCCCTTGGTCCAGTAGTCCCAAGTTATGGGGCTCTCGTACTCCACCTCATTGAGCGTGGCGCCGCTGAACTCATCCTTAATCACATACCCCGTCACCGAAACTTGAACGTGGACGTCCCCATAGGCGGCGGCCACGGGCCCGTAGTTGGTGGAGCTCTCGGCCCTGACCTCAAGGATATCTATGCTGTACAGGGGTTTCGTGTAAAAGTTGACGTTCTCTGACAGCTTTACCGTGTAGGCCCTCATAGAGCTGAGGTCAAGCCTTGACGAGAGCAGCGGCTGCCCTGCGTGGTAGTACAGCGCCCCTGGGTGTAAGTCGTAAAGGGCCATGGGCATTTCCCTCTCGCCTACCACCTTGTTATTGAGAACTATCTTGACCATGGGGCCCGTGGACCTCAAGCCCTGTGATGCCAGAAACTCACGGGCGGGCCTCCACTGGGGCATTATTATGTCTCCCTTTAGGCTCAGAAGCCCCTTGTCGACAGCCCACGTTATGGGGACCTGGAGCTCCCTGGGCAGGGAGCTCCTCCTCAGGGCGCCCCTCTGCATTGCCAGTGCGACCAGGTGTAGCTTCGTCACCTCGGCGTTGCCTGGCTCTATATAGCCGGGGTCGGGCTCCCTTGAGAAGAACTCCTGAGGCCTTGAGGCGTAGTAGGCCTCTATAGGGTCGTCCCCCATAAGCGTCGCCACGAGCCCTGGCCTTCCCCTCCTGCCCGCCCTGCCAGCGCGCTGAACGTAGCTTGAGTAGCTCTTCGGAAGGGACGCCATGACCACGGCGTCCAGGTCGCCTATGTCTATGCCGAGCTCCAGGGTTGACGTCGCCACGACAGCGTTAAGGGTGCCCTCCGCGAACTCCCGCTCAACTTTCCTCCTGTGCTCGGCTGGGAGCCCCGCCCTGTGGACCTCCGCGTTAACATTATAGTTCCTCCTAATGATCCTTGCCACCAGCTCGGCCATCTGCTGCGAGTCAGTGAAGCCCAACACCTTGAGGCCCTCCGAGGCCAGGGAAGCTATTAAGTAGGCCGCGAAGGACCACCTGCTGAGCCTGCCGTAGTCTACAAACGCGTGAACAGCCTCCCCCCTGCGCCTCCTGGGGCCTTCGACCACCTCCACGTCCTGCCTAGAGAAGAGCTTAGCCCCCAGGTCACCCGGGTTGCCTATAGTGGCCCCCGCGCCCACCAGCTGCAGCCTGCCAGCGGCCTGAGAAAGCCTGTATATGACCCACTTGACGTGAGAGCCCAGTACACCCTGGTACACATGCATCTCGTCGAACACGGCCGCGCTTATCCCGGACACCAGTTCTCTGAAGTCTTTGGACTCGGCCAAACCTACGTGTATCATGTCGGGGTTTGTGATTATGAACGACGGGGGATCCTCGTATATTGATCTGCGCTCCGCTGGGGGTGTGTCGCCGTCGAGCACCGCATACCTTAAACCGACGCCCGACAGCAGCGAGGAGAGCCTTCTGGCCTGGTCCCTGGCAAGGGCCTTGGTGGGGTAAACCAGCAGGAACCTCTCCCCTCTGCCCTTGAGCGCCCTCTCTATGAGGGGTATCATAAAGGCCTCGGTCTTGCCCGTCCCCGTGCCAGCCACTATTATCGTGTCCTTGCCCTGCCTTATCCTTGATATGGCGTCCCATTGGAACCTGTAGAGCCTGGCTATGCCTCGGGCCTCCAGGGACCTAACCAGCTCCTCAGGAAGCCCTAAGTCTGTAACTGAGGGACCTGGCTCGGGCTCACCCTCGGTCTCATGATATAGGTAAATGACCTTTCCGCCGTTACCTCTAACGGCCTTACTGAGGAGCTCTTCTAGCCTCTCCACGCTTTCCATAGTTTCTGCGCCTCACGAACTTGTCCAGACCTAGGGCTCCCACGGCAGCATCGACAACCCAGGAGAGCTCCGGGGACCCCCTGGACAGCCTCAGCTTGAACCTCTCATATTTGACCCTAAGCCTCTCAGTGCCGCTCTCGTCATATACCGTGAATGATCCCTTAACTCTCTTCCTGGGCCCCATGATAAGCGAAGCCACAACCGCGTACTCACCGCGGCCGAGCTTGACTTCAACGTAACCTGCCTTGCCCCTGCTGTAAGTTCCCTTGCCAGGCCTCTGGGGCTCCGCTATAATGCGTTGGTTCTGCCCACTAATTACAACAACTACGGTTCTCTTTACGTGTAGGCCTCTGCGACTCCTAGTGAGCTCAACTGGAAGCTCCAAGCCTCAGCTCCTGGTTGGACAGCTGTGACAAAGGGCTATTAGGGTAGCCTCTCCGACGGCCTTTTTAGGGACCATAAGAAGAGAGGTGTTTGCTTAATGGACGTTCCTGTCCTTTGAGGTATCTGAGGAAGGATCAGGGGCGCTCCCCGTTATAGGGGCTAGGTGGCTTAGGTCGAGGCCCACCAGGCTTCTGTTAGCGGTCTCGAAACCAAAGACTCTCCATATGATGGCACCACCGAGGCCAAGGAATGCCATGACTGTCATTATTGAGGCGCCCAGAATGAAGCTGTTACTAACATATGGCAGCGTGAGGACCCCAGTTATTACGCCCGTGAGTATCCACACAAGGGCCCTGACGGCTGACACGTAGAGGCCTCTCTTATTGGTTGGGAACAGCTCAGGCTCCAGCAGGGCCCTGGCAGCCCAGGTCAACTCCACCGGTATGAACGTGGCTGCAAACGCAATTAAGAGCGGCAGAGTAAAGGCTAGATGATAGACGTAAGCCATAGCGGCCAGCGCGATCCACATGACTAGCTGAAGGCCAAATGAAAGCGTGGCAAAGGTCCTCCTTTCAGCCTTAGGCGTTATCGCAAACGCCGCTATAATGCCAACAACGGTCATTATGAATCCTCCCAGCAGCGGTACCAGCGTTGTTACGCTCATGCCGGCGAACTGTGAAGATGAGAAGTAAGCGTAGGTTATTCCATATGTTATGTACACGAAGGCGACGTCCTGCGATATACCTAAGGCCAGGAGAGTCGCAAACCTGAGCCCTATGCCGGACGTAGGAACCACCGGCGCGGCGGAGCCCCCATCAACGGCCCTCCACGCGCTCTTGAGGTCCAAGGATCCCTCCTTCACGGCCCTCCACGGAAGGCTCTCCGAGAGGCCAATCCACGCAATAATGAAAGCCGCCACGGGCGCTATGTACATAAGCATGAGGGCCAGCCTCTCGTTCATAGTTGAAGCGGCGCTGCCGTGGAACAGAAGCAGCGGCACGAAGGCCAGCGCCACGCCCAGGTTACCGAAGTTAGGGGCCAGGACCAGCAGCTTGCTCCTCCTGGCCGGGTCGTAGCTCTCAGCTATTGTCGTGAGCACGGGACTTTCGAGACCTATGGCAGCCATGCCCACCAGTGCCATTGAGGCTACCAGCAGCGCCAGGTTGTCCATGTTAAAGAAGTAGACGGGAACGTAAAGCAGCAGCCCAACTATTAATATCGCTGACGTCAACAGAAAGGCTTTTCTCCTTCCTAACCTGTCAAGCGTGATCCCAGCGAATATAGCTCCCAGCCCACCAAATATGTATGGTAGGCTATAACCAAGCCAGCTGTAGGAGCTGGGCACTACGTTGCTTGCCACGCTGACAGGGCCGTAGCTCTCCGCTAGTCCATAAACTATCATGCCTATGGACAGGGCCGCGAAGGCCAGCCACTGCTGCGAGCCCTTTGTGCTCAAGCCAGGCACCAAGGCTGGTCTTTGAAAGAGTCCTTATAAACTGCGTGGTTTCTGTCTACTTGAAAATTAACTTAGTTAAGTAAAAATAGTCTACCTAGGGTGTTAAAAGGACCCGTAACTGTTCTGTTGCTACCGCTGCCAACGTGGCCACTTACCTCCGCTGGTACCATTGAGGCGGCCAGCTACCTCTAAGATTGCCTTAACAGGCCTTGTGTTGATATTGTGCGCCGCCAGTCGCCTCTGGACCTTCGATGGTTGTCGAGGTCATATAGACATGTAACTACGTAACTGACGCTTTAACGGGCCCGATTTAAAGGTTCTTTCTTAACCTTCGCTGGTCCCATTCGGGGAGGGCCGCAAGGTTGGAGCGTCAGCTGCTCAGCGTTGCCATAGATGACACTGATAGCCAATATGGAGGCTGCACAACGCACCTGACCGGGCTGATACTTAAGGAGCTTGGCAACAGGGCGCTTTTAGCCGACTACCCGCTCCTGGTTAGGCTTAACCCAAACATACCGTGGAGGACCAGGGGCAACGCCGCCACGGTGCTCAGGCTTATTTATGATGGCGACCCTAAGGACCTCATGGAGATGTTGTGGTCCATAATAGAGGAGTACACGGAGCCCCGCCCTCCCCTTCCTGGCAAGTCGCCAGGCCTAGTGGTGGCTCCTGGGAGGCCCTGGGAGTCGGAGCGACTTAAGTGGCTTTACCGTAAGGCCCTCTCTGACGTCGTTACACTTGACGTGGCCACTGAGAGCCTCAGCAAGTATGGAGCCTTATGGCGTGGCGGCAGGGGAGTGATAGGGGCCGCCTCCTCTTTAGCGGCCCTCTACCCAGGCGAGCCTTACACCTTTGAGCTGACCTTCTACAGGAGGCCGGAGAACTGGGGAAGCAGGAGGTGCGTTTACTCTGACAAAGTAGCTTACCTGGAGGGCCAGAGCAGCGGCACGCTGAACAACTTAGAACTTGATGAGGGCGTTACAAGCGCGGCCCCCGGCGGCCCTGACCCAGTGCTGGCCGGCTTCAGGGGCACGGACCCTGGGGAGCTCTGGAAGTTCGACGAGGCCCTGTGCGAGAGGCCCCACTTCGCGGTACTTTACAGGTCGAACCAGCACACCGGGGTTCACCTGCAGGCCCAGGAGCCTAAGATATATCGCTCCGTGAACATTACAGTAAGCGTCAGGTCCTCCCCGCTTAAGCTTCCCGGAGGACATGTTATAGTGGAAGTCAGCGACGGGGTGAACACATATGACGCTGCCTTCTATGAGGACTCCGGTCCCTTGGCCAGGGCTGCAGAGCTGCTATACCCAGGGGATGTCATTAACATAGCTGGAGGCGTTAGGCCATACTCGCCCCGGGGGAAGCTGACTATCTCCGTCGAGGCGATGAAGGTCGTCAGCGTGGCGCAACGCAGCGTGCAGGTCCCCCCTCGCTGTCCTAGGTGCGGGGCACGCATGGAGAGCCTGGGGAGGGGCAAGGGCTATCGGTGCCCCAGGTGCGGCCTGAGGTCAAACGACCACAGGCAGTCCCTCGTTGTAGAGAGGGAGCTGCTGCCTGGCAGCTATTATTATAAGGTCGGCAGGGCCAGGCACCTATCCCCAGTAGGAGCTAGGTTGCCGACGCTGGACAGGCTCCCGGTTACCATAAACGTCAGTGACGTCCTGAGGATCTACTGACGTGTTAACTCCCCAGTATACACCCCTCTGTTTCCTGTGGAAGCACCTATGGTACGGGCGCCCCTCAGCTTCTATTGCAACGCATAGAGGTTGCAGGACAGAGGTCTCTGAAGTTCCTGCTAAAGAAAAGCATTTGGTTTGTACAATATGTTTTTGTAACGACACTTATTAATATTATTTTTAGATTTTTAATTTGTATTTAATATTCCAAGGAAACAGTATTGAGAGGGAGTGATTCGCAAAGGAGTCCACAGCCTGCCTCCACAGGAAACAGAGGGGTGGCCCAGCTAGCCCAAGGGCCTGGGCCTTAAATACACCCCTCTGTTTCCTGTGGAGCCCCTTTCGGTGGCCGGCTTAGCAACAACGCTAAAAAAGATCAGGAGCCTTTAGTAGCTGGGCGAAAGAATGTATACAGAGCTTAGATTTCATGGCAGGGGAGGGCAGGGCGCCGTAACAGCAGCTACCATACTTGCAAGGGCAGCGCTCTTTGAGGGTAAGTGGGCCCAGGCAATACCTGAGTTCGGGGCCGAGAGAAGGGGCGCCCCTGTACGCGTCTATGCGAGGATCTCTGATAAGCCAATTCAGGTGCACAGCACCGTCGTGGAACCTGACATAGTGGTAGTCCTTGATTATGAGCTTCTGAAGCTGGTGGATGTCACGGAGGGCCTGAAGCCTGAAGGCATTGTAGTGTTAAACTCCCCGGTTAACACAAGCCCCTTCCCTAAGTTCAGGACCTTCTGCGTCAACGCAACTAAGATCGCTAAGGACCTGAACCTGGTGGTCAGCGGGTGGCCAACGGTTAACACTGCAATGGTGGGCGCTCTGGCCAAGGCCAGCGGCATCGTCAGCATAGATTCCGTGGTAAAGGCCATCGGTGAGTACTTCAGCTCTCCAACGCTAGCTAAAGCTAACGGCGACGCAGCAGTAAGGGCTTTCGAAGAGATAACGCAATGCTAATTTTAAAAGTGGGCCTAACAAAATAATCTCACTCAGTACATATAAAGCTTATTTACAGTAGAGTTTGGTATTCAGTAATGGGTACATTAGGAAGGGGTGTCTGCAACGGAGGTGCTAGTTGAGAAGCCTCGCACGTATTGGGCGGCGCCAATATCATACCCGGCCGAGGGGTCCTCAGGCAAGACGGGCCTCTGGAGGACTGAGCGGCCGGTGGTACATTTGGACAAGTGCATTAAGTGCCTCTTCTGCTGGCTCTACTGCCCCGAGGACACCATACTAAGGAGGGAGGACGACTATGTTTATGTGGACTATGACTATTGCAAGGGGTGCGGCATCTGCGCTCAGGTGTGCCCGACACACGCGATAGAGATGGTGCCTGAACCGTCGCTAGGAGGTGAGAGGGCATGACAATGAAGGCTTTGACCGGCAACCACGCGGTCTCCGAAGCCGTAAAGCTGGCTAGGGTTAAGGTAATAGCGGCCTACCCGATAACTCCTCAGACAACCATGGTTGAGAAGCTCGCCGAGATGGTGGACAAGGGCGAGCTCGAGGCTAAGATGATAAGGGTGGAGAGCGAGCACAGCGCCCTAGCAGCCACCCTGGGAGCGGCGGCCGCGGGTGCCAGGGCTTTCACGGCAACTTCAAGCCACGGGCTCCTGTACATGCATGAGGTGCTCTGGTGGACCGCAGGGGCCAGGATACCTGTAGTTATGGCCGTGGCTGCCAGGGCCATAGGGCCGCCGTGGAACATACACGTTGAGCACAGCGACGTCATGGATCAGAGGGACACTGGATGGATAATATCTGTGGCCCAGGAGAACCAGGAGGCATTTGACCTGACGCTGCAGGCCTTCAGGATAAGCGAGGACCCCAGGGTATACCTTCCCATGATAGTCACGCTTGACGGCTTCATACTATCCCACACGGTGGCCCCCGTAGACATACCTTCACAGGAGGATGTCGACAACTGGTTGCCGCCGAGGAGACAGCCCTACGTGATCACGCCTGAGAGCAACGTGGTAATGGGCAACATAGCGTCGGACGAGGACTACTTCATGATGAGGTACTCCATACAGGCAGCCATGAAGGCGGCCAAACAAGTTATAAACGAGGTTGACCTTGAGTATGGAAAGGCCTTTGGAAGGTCCTACGGCGGGCTGGTGGAGTGCTACCGCTGCGATGACGCGGACTACGTAATAGTAATAACGGGCAGCTGGGCTGGCGACGCTAAGAAGGCCGCCGACATGTTGAGGGACAAGGGCGTCAGAGCGGGCGTCGCAAGGATCAGGTTTGTCAGGCCGTGGCCTGAGGAGGACCTCAGGGATAAGCTATTCAACAAGAAGGGGGTGATAGTGTTTGACAGGAGCGTCTCGTTTGGAAGCTATGGGCAGCTCTTCAGCGACACGGCGGCAACGCTGTACGGAGCTAAGGTGTCCATGAGGGGCGTCGTAGCGGGACTTGGAGGCGTCGACGTGAGGCCTGATGATATAATGGCTGAGGTTATGGACTTCGTTGGCAGGGTTGAGGAGAGAGGCCTCGTGTATGAACCGCAGAGGTGGATGCTGCCTAAGAAGTACGCCCAGGTAGGTAAGGAGGTGGGCCTCTGATGCCCATAAGGCTGGCCGACCTTCCCAGGAGAAGGTACGGGATGCCAGGGAACGCGGCGTGCCCTGGCTGCCCTGAGACCATGGGGCTAAGATACGTTAAGATGGCGCTCGGGGACAACGTGGTGCTAGTGATACCCGCCGGCTGCAGCAGCGTCATCCAGGGAATAGTGCCTAGGAGCGGCATAAACTTTCCAGTGCTCAACATAGTTTTCGCCTCGGCCGCCAGCTCCGCAGCTGGCATGAAGGCGGCGTTTGAAATGATGGGCAAGAACTATAACGTAGTTGTCTGGGCTGGCGACGGCGGAACCGCCGACATAGGGTTCCAGTCCATGAGCGGGGCCGCCGAGCGCAATGATGACATAATTTACATATGCGTAGACAACGAGGCCTACATGAACACTGGCATTCAGAGGAGCGGCCTAACGCCGTACGGTGCGTGGACCACCACAACCTACGCAGGAAAGACGGAGAAGAAGAAGCCCCTGCCGTTCATAATGATAGCTCACAACGTGCCTTACGTGGCTACTGCCACAGTCGGCTACCCGCAGGACTTTATAGAGAAGCTCAGGAAGGCGGCCTCAATAAGGGGCTTCAAGTACATACACCTGCACGCACCATGTCCAGTAGGGTGGAGGTTCGACCCAGGGCTCACCGCTAAGATAGCCCAGCTGGCGGTCCAGACGGGGGTCTTCCCCCTGTTCGAGTACGAGAATGGCAAGTTGAAGCTGAGCTCCTACAGCGGCATGTACAGGAACCCGCAGAAGAGGGTGCCCCTCGTAGAGTACCTCAAGCTTCAGGGCAGGTTCCAGCCCGTGCTTAAGGATCCGGAGAAGCTCAAGGGCCTGCAGGAAGAGATTGACACCATGTGGCGCTGGATAGAGATGTTGGAGAAGTACGGCCCTCAGGCACTGAAGTGAAGTCCTAACCTTTGTTTCAACCGCTTTGCACTATTCCATCTTTTCAACAACGTCCAGTACTTAGTTAGAAAATTTTGGCATTCAGAAGCCTGCTAGGAGTGCAGGTTTTTCACCTCCTCCAATTACTATCTAGGTAGCCGAGCATAGGTGTTACGTGAGTGTCAGCTCAACGGCAGCCTGAGGAGTTAATGAAGCTGGCCTCGCAGTTTCTTAACGAGCTTGAGGCACCATTCGTGGGCAGGCATGAGGAGTCGCTAGTGATAACGCTGGCCCTCATGACGGGCGAGCACGTGGTACTCATAGGGGAACCGGGCACGGCTAAGAGCGCCATAGCAAGGAGGTCCGCCGACCTGCTTAATGCCAGGTTCTTCAAGTACCTCCTGACAAAGTTTACAGAGCCCAGTGAGCTCTTCGGACCCCTCGACATAAAGTCCCTCAGGCAGGGGGTCTATAAGAGGATAACGGCTGGAAAGCTGCCGGAGGCCGAGATAGCCTTCCTGGACGAGATATTTAATGCCAACAGCGCCGTGCTCAACAGCATACTCAGCATAATGCAGGAAAGAGTCCTATATGACGGCTATACTGAGATAAAGGTGCCGCTTTGGACCCTCGTGGGGGCGTCCAACAGGGTTCCCGAGGAGCCCGAGCTTGAGGCGCTGTATGACAGGTTCCTCTTCAGGCAGAGCGTCAGGCCACTGGATGAGGAGTCATGGGACAGCCTCCTTGATGCTGCGTGGAAGCTTGAAATGGGGGTCTCACAGTCAGCCCCTAAAGTTATGACGATGGACGACCTCAGGGCCATCAATAACCTCATGTTTAAGGTTGACCTAAGTCCCATAAAGAGCAAGTTGATAAGGCTCTTCATGATCATGAATGAGAAGGAGCTTCACATAAGCGACAGGAGAAAGGGCAAGATATTGAAGGCCATAGCGGCCCACGCGATGCTCGAGGGCAGGATGCAGGCCACGGAGTCGGACCTCGTAGTACTTAGGTATACCGTGCCCAGGGACATAGACGATTTTGACAAGGTAAACACCATATTGGTGGAGGAGCTCAAGACTAAGGAGAGGATACTGCGTGAGCTTGACGAGATAGCTAACAACGTTAAGAACGCCGAGAAGTCAATAAAGGAGCTTGAGGCCTTCGACCCCAGGCTCCTGGACATATACAAGAACCTGAAGGTAGCTAAAGGCAAGATACAAAGCCTCGTACAGGACGTCGAAGATGAGGAGGTCAGGAAGAAGGCTGAGGAGGTGGACGAGATGATAGAGAATCTGACGCAGGAAATTATGATAAAGTTAAACATGTGAAGAGTGAGGATGATGAGCGAGGACAAGGAGAGGAAAGACCGTGAGAAACGGCCTCTAACGAGCGTCCACCCGGAGGTAGGCTTAATAGATGAGATAAAGCTTTACCGTGGGGAGAAGGTCCTCTCCGTGGCTAAGAGAATAGCGGAGAAGGACCTTGATCAGAGGATAACAGCCGCCCTGGCCGTCGACGTCTTTTACACGTACTACTTGCCCGTGCCTCTGATACCGGAGCAGAGCGAGACCGACGATAAGGACATGAACTTCAGGAGATCTATAGTCTCAGCTATGGTGAAGAGCGAGAGCCTTTGGAAGTCCAAGATCTACACCACAGCGGACACCCTAACTAGCATAGTAGCCTCAGCATCATTCATAGAGAGGCTGAACAGGCTCCTTCCGCCTCCTGAGGGCTCGGGCGGAAGCAACAAGTCGCAGGAGCAGCAGGAGCAGCAGGAGCAGGAGGGGCCTGAGTCAGGACCCCCTAACATCCAGGAGGCTGTTCAGAAGGCTGCCGAGGCCGCAATGAAGGACTCTGAGATGGCAAAGAAAATAAAGATGACGGCCGAAAGGCTAGGCGCAGGCAAGGGGAGCGTCTTCTCCCTGGAGAGCTCCGCCGAGCTGGTGTTAAGGCTTGCAAGGGAGACGGACGTCGCTAGAATACTTGAGAAAATCGAAGGCTTCAGGCTGCCCTCAGTAAAGGGCAGGAACACCACCAAGTTCTCTAAGGGTTGGGTCTCAGGGCTTGAGTACGGGGGCGACGTAGAGAGAATTCACTACAGCCAGCTCGCGCTTCCAGATGACCTCTTTTATGCGGACCTGGCCAACGGCAAGCTGTTACTTTACGAGAAGGAGCTGCCGGCCTCCAGAGGGCCCATCTACGTGCTCCTTGATAAGAGCGGTAGCATGGTGGGCTCTAAGATAGACTGGGCCAGGGCTGTTGCCGTGACCCTCTTCAAGAAATCCATGGACGAGGGTAGGACGTTTATAGTTAGGTTCTTCGATTCCATACCCTACAGCCCAATGGTAGTGAGGAGTAACTCAAAGCCCAACGACGTGTTAAGACTACTCTCTTATCTTGCAAGAGTGAAGGCGGGCGGAGGAACCGACATAACTAGGGCTGTCTCATCAGCAGTTGACGACATTGACAGGATGAAGTTGGGAGGCAAGGACAAGCCAAGCGACATAATATTGATTACTGACGGCGAGGACCGGCTGAGCCCTGAGGTCCTCCAGCGCATGTTAAAGAAGGTCAACGCGCACCTCCACTCAGTTATGATACAGGGACACAACACTTTCCTACAACAGGTCTCGTACAGGTATCTAACGGTGCGCAAACTAGAGCGCAAGGAAGCCCTAGAAGTTATAGACTTCAGCTAAGGTGGGGAAACGCCATAGCTTTTTACAATATTGTCTATGTTGACCTTATATAGGAGCTCCTCCGTGACCAAGGAGTCCCTCAGTAGCCCTGCTTCAACTTCCGCAAGCGACCATGGAGTAACAACATTGTTTAACATAACTCCAGGAAAGTCACTTTCTACCATAAAATCCCAGGCGTTCAAGGCGGCGGCAGCCCTCAGTACCTCCTTCCTTCCGAAAACAGTGGCGGCGTATCCAAGGGAGGAGGCCGCGGGAATCATATCGGGACGGGCGTGATGGAATACTATCTTGCTTGACGGCTTCACGTTGAGCTTCCTTATCACCTCATGTGTCAAGAGCACGGTGTCAGGGCCTATGTCCTCCAAATGAAGGTGAATTACGCAGTTCTCCTCAGAGCCAGCCTTAATGGCCTCCTCCATTAACAGCTCTGACACCAAAAGACTGAGGGGCGCCGCTTTATAATGCTGTCTTCCCACCTCTCCTATTCCATCAAGGAGACCATTCCTACAGAGCTTCAACTCGTACTGCAGGACCCTCCTGCCAAGGTCCAGGACTTCAGACGGCCTTAGTCCCATGGATAGAAGCTCATCAACATCGCCAGGGTAGAAGCCGTCTATGCAGGCTGCGGAAACACCCTTAGAGCGCAGCTCCGAGCAAGTTTTGACATGTATGTCCACGGACTTTAGATAGGCGTCCCTCAGGCTGGGGGGCATAGCGCCATAGTCCCAAGGCGATACTCCAACAAGGGCCACGAACCATCCATTAGCTTTATGGAAGGCTTCCGCAAACTCGTTTGCACCGAGGCCCTTGACGGCATTAATATGTGAGTGGGCGTCGGCTATGGGTACCTTGGAGCTCTCGTTGACACTCATATTCAAGGTACCTAAATCAGGTGCCGCTCCTAAAGTATTATGTTTTAATAGCCCGTCCGCTGTAAACTTTTAGCGTAGCTTTAACCTTACATTAACGGCTAGCCCTGAAAATCTTTGGTGAGCTTAAGTGAGCTGCAACCCAAAGGAAGCTGCGGCAGCTGGTGCCGTCGAGGTCGCTAAAGAGTTCATTGCACACGCTTCCTTAGTAGGCATAGGCACGGGAACCACTGTTAAGGAGTTTCTCATGAGAGCCTCTGGCCTGCTTAGGGGCAAGAGGGTGGTGAGCTCCAGCTTATCAACGGCCCTCTCTCTCAGTGGCGAAGGCGTGGACGTCATATATTATCCAGCTGGCGATGCCTTAATAGACGTTTACATAGACGGAGCCGACGAGGTCACATTAAGCGGTGACATGATAAAGGGTCGAGGAGGAGCGCTGCTGGGAGAGAAGATGTTGACATTCTTCAGTAGGATCAGCATATTTATTGTGGGTGAGGACAAGCTTGTTGAAAAGCTAGGCTCCAGGGGGCCCCTGCCGCTGGAGGTGGTCCCAGAGGCTTACCCTATGGTTGCCAGCGAGCTCAGGTCCATGGGATTTAAGGTGGTTCCCAGGGAGGGCAGCGGTAAGGTAGGTCCCCTAATAAGTGATTGGAGGGGCATGATAGTCGACGTATACACAGGGCCCATAGAGGATCCAGGAAGCCTTGACATGAAGCTGCATAATATACCTGGCGTAGTCGACACGGGGCTCTTCCTTGGAATGGCGGACTATGTAGTGGTGGGCAGGAGGGACTGCAGGTATGAAGTTCTCAGGGTTACAAGGAAGACCAAGGCCTCCGCTCTACGACGCTGAGCAAGCCATAGAGTCAATGGCGCGACTTAGGAGCTATCCTAAATCATGGGAGTCCAGCATAACCGAGGAGGAGACGTCGCAAAGGTACGTTAAAATTAGATCCGGAAGACTTGAGCTGTGGGTTTACATGGGCGCTCACGGCGACCACATCATAGTTCCAGTAGCCCCCAGGGGGCGCACGCCCAGAGGCGCCGATGCGAAGCCAGTATACTGCAGCTGTGAGGGATTTCAGAGGAGGCTGCTCAGCGAAGACGAGTTTGGGTGCACGCACGTAATAGCTTTCAGTAAGGCTTTGAGGAGGGGCAGTAAACCTCATAGCTTAGAAGGCCTACCTATAGGCGATGTGCTTAATATAGTGAATGAGGTGCTGACTTTAGGACAGAGCGTCACCTTAAGGAGGCTTTTATATGGCAATGTTCAAAAAAGCACTTCCTGAGGTTAGTGGACTACCATCCTAGCTATGATGACAGCCGCCGCTACCATGGCAGATATGATGACAAGCGAGGTGGGCGAGATCTCAATCTTAGACTTATAGTTCTCGTAGAAGGCCATGAGGCCAGCCGCGGCCAGGGGTCCTGACTCCTTCCTCTTCTTACCGCTTGAGGCGCTCTTTTTCTTATCAGGCATAGGGCCTCGCGCCCTTAATGTTAGCCGGCGTTATTTAACCTAACTTGGGGCAAGCCCTTGGAGCTCAGGTGTGTTCAGAGGGCCATGAGGGATGAGTATTTCAACAGGGACAGCGAGAGGGGTCTCTTTCCAACTTTTGCATGGTTTGTAGAAGAGGTCGGGGAGCTTGGCGAGGCCCTGTTGAAGAGGGATAAGGCAGGCATCTCGGAGGAGCTTGCAGATGTCATAGCGTGGGCCATAAGCATAGCTAATCTACTTGACATAGATGTCGAGGAGGCGCTGCGGGGCAAATACGGGCAAGAGCTTGCTAATGCCGGCTGCTGCGAAGGCGCAAAGAGTTGACCATATCATACAGTGAGCGCGGGTCTTTCTCAACAAGGGTACCATTAACTATGCCATCAGCTCCAGCCTCGGCTATAGCTGCGGCGACCTCGGGCGAGTTAATGCCGCCGCCAACTATCAGGAGACCATCAAAGCCAGCTGAGTTAAGCACGGACTTAACAACCCTAACGGAGCTGGGCGGTATAGGCTGCGGGGC
This sequence comes from Acidilobus sp., assembly GCF_049973875.1. Taxonomy (NCBI): domain Archaea; kingdom Thermoproteati; phylum Thermoproteota; class Thermoprotei; order Acidilobales; family Acidilobaceae; genus Acidilobus; species Acidilobus sp. The sequence continues at coordinate 59,925 of NZ_JBMFJI010000001.1, read as the reverse complement.
GCCGCTGCCAGCCTCAAGGTAGATTAGAGAGGCCCCCATCATAGCACTTGCCAGTGCATAGGCGGCCAGTATGTCGCTCCTCTCGTAGGGTATGGGCCTAGCCCTGCCTATGTAGCCTGCGGCACCGCCATAGCCAACTATTATGTAAGCGGTCGGGATGGGCTCTATGCCCATCCTTAACACTATGGGGGCCGCCTGGGCCTGAACCCCCGTGACATAATACGGGTCATCGCTATTCATGAGGGTCATGAACAGTACGGCGTCAGCGTGGGGCGTTAAACCATTGATGTTTCCAGGGAACAATATTACAGGAAGCCCTGACTTCCTGACAGCCCTGACCACCTCGGACAGCAGAGGCTCAAAGATACCTAGGGAGCCCCCTATTAGAATCGCCGTGGAGCCGGCGTCCGCCGCCGTCATCGCTATTCTTTCGGCCTCCTCGGGCGAGGTCTTCTCAGGGTCTATGAGGGTCAGGTGTATCTTACCCTTTTCATCCCTCTCTGAGAGCAGCATCCTTAGGACCTTTCCTATCTTCAAAGCTCCCTTCCTCTGAGTCGGCTTGAGAAATTAAGTAGTTCCTAAATTTTAAACGTTATTCTTCCTTCCCCTCCTCGCTGCCCTCTTCCTCGCTTTCGCTGCCCTCCTCAGATGCTGGACGCGAGCACTCGTCTAGACGGTTTTCATAGGCTAGGTCAGATATTTTGTTGTAAACGTCAACCTTGTCAAGAGTTATCGGGACCCTGAGCTCACAGTACAGGTGGCATGTACCACACCTGGCTATCGCCAGCTTCTCATCAGCTGAGTCCAGCTTTTTGAAGTCCACAGTCAGCGTCATAGCGCCGCAGCGGGGGCACTGGAAGTACCTTGAAGGCTTCCTCACTCTTTTGACTTGTTTAATTCTTCTCTTCCTCCTCCTTGCCACCCTAGCCACCCGCCTAGCCTCGCTCCTTGACGAAGTTAAATAGCTCGCTGAAGCTAAACCTCTTCACATGTAAGATAATTGAACCCCATAAGGTAGTGGATCCCTTCCGGGCTTCAGCGAACCTGGCGTAAGCAGGACGGTTCTCCTGGCTAAAATAAATGGTGCGGCGGCCGGGACTCGAACCCGGGACCTCCGGCGTGGCAGGCCGGCGTCCTAGTCCAAGCTAGACTACCGCCGCACCAGTTGAGTTACCTATAGCTCCCCTTTTTTAAGCTAGCTTCTATCTTAGTGCGCGGTGAGGGCATTGCCCCTAAAGCCTTTCGAATGGACTTACAGCTGCACAAAGGTGCACTTCGGACCCAGCTCCGAGGAGTCACTGAGAAGCTACATTAAAGGCGTCAGGAAGGTCATTATAGTAACGGGTAGGATCGCAGCCAAGGCCAGCGGAGCGCTCGATGACGTCATTGCCATATTGAGGGATAACGGAGTAGAATATTCTGTATTCGACAGAGTTGTGGCTAACCCACCTTCATCGCTTGCGGATGAGCTGGCGAAGTACGTTAAGGACTTCGGGGCTGAGGCCCTGATAGCGATAGGCGGAGGAAGTACAATAGATACTGCTAAGGTTGCCTCTGCCATAGCTGCTAATGGCGGCACAGCCCTGGATTACCTTTACGGCAAGCGGCGCGCCCAGACGTGTCTACCGGTTTACGCGGTGAACCTTACTCACGGAACTGGGTCCGAGGTCAACCGCTACGCCAATATGACGGACGTCACCAGGGGCGACAAGCTTGGCAACGAGGTCTGCTACCCTAAGGCGGCCTTTGACGATCCAAGGTACACCATCTCTATGCCCATGGAGCAGGTACTTTGTACTACTTTCGATGCGCTCTACCATGCTTACGAGGCCGCCACGACGGTCGGAAGCTCGCCGCTGGTCTGGGCTTTGGCCGAGGAGTCTATAAGGAGGATTGCTGAGAACTTACCCCTGGCGGTGGCTAACCCCAAGGATGAGGCGCCCAGGTACTGGCTCATGTATTCATCCATGATATCGGGCGTCGCTATAGACCTCAGCCCGACAAACATAGTACACCAGATAGAGAACATATTGAGCGGCCTAGTGCCGTCGCTGCCTCACGGGTGCGGCCTGGCGATAATAGGGCCCGCCTTGGCGCCGATAATACATTCGGCCTCCCCTGATATATCTACAAGGCTTCTGAGAATACTGGAGCCCTCTGGGAACATAACGGCGGAAACCGCCGGCTATATACTTGGAAAGTTCGCGGAGTCCGTCGGGTTTAACAAGAAGCTAGGCTACTATGGCATAGGTAGGGACATAGTGAGGGAGGCCGTAAGGAGGGCCTTCAGCAACCCAATAGTAGCCGAGAGGCTTAGGACCAGGCTTGGAAGGATAAACCTTGACGAGCAAAAGTTGACGGAGCTCCTAACATCTATGATTTAGCCTTTAACGTAGTCCTTTCCTATGAGCTCCCTCGCCACTATGTACCTCATTATGTTCTGCGTCCCCTCAGCCCCCACAAAGTATGACAGTACGCCCAGGAGGTTCCTGAACACGTTAGCCTCCTCCGTGTAGGCCAGCGCGCCGTAGGTCTTCATTAGGACCTCAGCGGCGTTCAGGGCAGTCTCAACGGCCTCTATCTTGGCGGCTGAGGCCCAGTAGTCAAGGTCGTGAGGCCTTAGGCCCGCCTCCTTCCTTATGTAAATTCTGTCTGCCACCTGTGCGGCCTTGTAGACAAGTAGCCTGGCAGCCTCTAGCTTTGAGGCCACCTCAGCTATTGGGAAGCTGACGCCCTGGTAGGAAGCTATAGGCCTGTCGCCAAAGAGTTTGCGCTCCCTAGCATAGCTGATTGCTGTCTCCAGGGCCCACTGGGCGGCACCTATGTTAGCCGCGCTGACGAGAACCCTGGCCAGCGAGAAGCCCTCCATGGCTATGTAGAACCCCCTCCCCTCTTGGCCGATTACGTATCTGCTCTCCACAGGGGTTCCGTTGAACTTGAGGGTACCCGTTGATATGGCATGTCTTCCTATGGTATTGAGTATCGAGTACTCAAAGCCTTCAGGCCTCTTACCTCTGTAGTTGCCTATGAAGGCAAATCCTGTGAGGGCCCTGTGGCCAGGCTCGGGCGAGGTGCGGGCTATCAGGTACCAGGAGCCCAGGTCTAGCTGCTCCATGGCCTCCCTGACGCCGCTTATGTAAACTTTCTCCCCTGAAACCCTGTAGATGCCATTGGCGTCCTTAACAGCTGATGTTCGCTCCCCTGCAACGTCGCTGCCGCCGGTCGGTTCCGTGGAGGCTATGCCAAAGAACGCCCTGCCCCTGCCCACTAGGGGCAGTATCTCTTGCTTCACCTCCTCGTTGCCGTAAAGGTAAAGTATGTATGGCCACGCGTTGTTAAGCAGCGTGAAGACAGCCGTGGCTACGGCAGGGTCGTTATAGGCCACCTCCTCAACAGCCAACGCTGCCAGCAGGAAGCTGCCCCCCTGCCCCCCATACTGCTCCGGCACTGGGATTGCAAAGAGGCCCTGCTCACCCATTCTATGGATAAGGTCCGTAGGTATCATTTTCTTGGCATCCATGTCACTCCATATAGTCGCCAGTTCCTTGGAGAGAAACTCGTGGACCGACTGCTTAAACAGTTTCTCATCCTGAGATAGCTCGAAGTCCAACGCGCTCACCGGGGTAGCCCAGGAGAGGAAAATATTAAGTGTTGTCAAGTGAGCTGCCATAACATAATTTACGTAACTGCTCGTTATTTTAATTGTTTCTAACCCTTTAATGCCACTTAAGTAAGCCGGACGCCGTGCGTCCGTCAAAGCCCTGACAAGGTTTATAGAACTCCCCCTTAACTAACGGTGATCTGGAGGGCGCCACCGTGAAGCCGTGAGCAGTCGCAAGGCGGAGGAAGGCGCCCAGTGAAGCTCCCGCGTCGTGGCCGGGGGCCCGCGCTCCCTAACCTAGGCGCGGGGAGGGGGCAAGGACGACGAGGCCGAGCTACTAATGGCCACTAAAGGTGGCCGTCAGTCACGGCAAGGGCCGAACCCTAGTCACCTTCACCGCAGTTAGAGAGTATCGAGGTTATCATGTCGCTGCATTCCTTTACTAGCGTTGCAGCGGTCTCTGATCCATGATTAGAGGCTTCAAGGAGGCCCCTAACGGTCTTGCAGAGAAGGTCCTCATATTTAAGGCCAAACTTTTTCAGTGTGATTTCGCTCACCGCCAAGGACGTAGTCCTTATGAAAGGAAGGTAATCATCGCTGACTATCGCTCTAACATAGATGCCTGTGGAGTTAATGACGACTTCACGTCCCTTGCCTATATCAATTGATATCTCATGATCTCCTGGGGGAGGCGCTAGACATAGTATAAGCTCAAGGCCCTCCTTACCGCGGCAGCGGCAGCTCATTATTTATCCGAGTCCGAGGCTTCCCTGGTAGACTTTAAAAGTGAGTCAGCACTACCCAGTGCAAGGTGTAAATATTGAGCTCCCCGCTCAGCAAACTTGAAGAGATATCGAGGACGTCCAGGAAAGGGGCCGCGTCACTGCAAGTGTCCTCTATGATATCTGAAATCATGGAACTTAACAGCGCTGTGGACCAGGTGGCAAGATATGTGGAGTGCCTGGCGTCGGCCAAGGGAGGCTGCACTCAGCTTAATGGGGCCTCTCTCTGTTCCGCCAGCTGTGGCGAGGCTTTCTACATGAATGACGCCGGCCTGCTTAAGATATGGAAGGTAGGCAGCAACGCTCTATCAATAGTCAGGGGATCCGACACATTCCTTGTGAGCACGAAGAACTTCAGCGTCCAAATAGATCAGACTTCCTACAGGGCCAGGCTCTGGAGCTCTTCAATAAGCGGTCAGCTCACCCAGGAGCAGCTCGCTAAGGACTCCCAGTTGATCCTCCAGGCCATAAGGAAGCTTCTGCCAAAGGTGAAGACCTTAGCGGGTTCCCTAAGCCAATGCGCCCGTTCCCAGGGCATTAAGTGCTAGGCCTTGAGGCTTTACTAGGATAAACATTTTATTACTATGGGCCAGCGACGCATGGGGTTAAGGATGGCTAGGGTAGGCGTCATAGGCCTAGGTGTTATGGGTTATAGGGTAGCAGCTAACCTGGCCAAGGCTGGCCTCCTCGCTGGAGTTTACAACAGGACAAGGGCCAGGGCCGAGGACTTTCGCAGGTCGTATCCCCAGGTCGAGGTGTTCGCGACGCCGTCGGATCTCGCAGATAGGGTGGACTACATAATTACCGTGCTCTCCGACGATAATGCTGTAGGTGCCGTGGTCAGCGGCCTGCTGCCCCACCTCAGAGGTAAGGTGCTCATAGATATGTCAACCATATCCCCCACCACCAGCGTCTCATTAGCTAAAGAGGTTAGTGACGTCGGAGGGGTAATGTTTGATGCGCCCATGATGGGCACGTCTGTAGACGTTGAGCAGAAGAGGATCACCGTTCTTGTAGGAGGGCCGAAGGATCGCTATGCGGAGGTTGAGCCTATACTGAGCGCCACCAGTGGCAGGGTAGTTTACGTGGGACCTAACGGCATGGGGCTTTACATGAAGTTGGCCGGAAACATGATATTTGCCATATTTATGAACGGCCTCGCGGAGGCAATAAACTTCGCCTCGAGGGCTGGGCTCTCGCCAGACCAGATAATAGACCTATTTCTTAACATCAGCGGCACCAGGTCCCCCAGCAGCTCGCTTAAGGTGCCCAAGATGCTGAACTCTGATTACAGCGTGCAGTTTGCCCTTAAGCATATGAGGAAGGACACCGAGATCATGATCAGGGAGGCTCAGAAGCTGGGCGTGCCAGTGCCCCTGACATCCTTAGCATCCAATATGTTTAGGATGTCCGAGGGGCTAGGGCTAGGGGACTTTGACGTCTCAGCGATAGCCGAGTTCTACAGAAAGCTCTCCCAACAACGTTAGCCGCGGCCCCTTCCTAGCCTTTCATGCGCTTTTGCGAGCTCCCCAGCGACTTGGGAAGCCAAGAGGTTGAGCTCACCGGCCAAGGCTACGGCCGCGACTATTTCCGCCAGCTTAAGCGCGTTTACTCCCGGGGGGTTCCCACCGCCGGCCACTCCCAAGAGCTCCAGGGCCTCCCGCTGGGTTGGAAGCCAGGTGCCGCCGCCAACAGTGCCTACCTCAAGGCTGGGAAGTGTAACCGATATGTAGAGGTCGTCGCCTCTGACCTCGGTCCAAGTGTATGCCGTGCTGCTCTCAACGACTTGTGCCACGTCTTGGCCCGTGGCTATGAATATCGCCGCTATTATGTTGGCAACATGGCCATTAAAGCTGGGGCTTCCGGCCACTGCGTTGCCAAGGAGGTTCTTTGATTTGTTTATGAGGTCCACGCCCTCTGGCGTAGTCCTCATGAGGTCCCTGAGCACGTCGCCCTTGACTATGGCCTCTGAGACCACGTACTTGCCTCTTCCCAAAAGCCTGTTTATGCTGCTTGGCTTCTTATCACTGCACAGGTTGCCACTAACGCTGAGGCAGCGATGCTCACCCTTGTAGTGCTCATCTATATAGCTGCAGAGCAAGTCAGATGCAATGGTTGCGATGTTCATACCCATGGCGTCACCTGTCCTGAACACGAACCTCGGCCACAGGATGTTACCTACGATGTAAGTCTGCACATCAACGAGCTCGCCATGGCGGGTGACTTTCTTAACCTCCTCCCTTAAGGCGTCTATGTTGCCCTTTATCCAGGACGCCAGGGACTGGGCTTCGACTACGCTCGGAGTCCATATTATGGGCGCTCTTGTCATTCCATCATATAAAACCTTCGACCTGGCTCCTCCGCTCATAGTTATTGCCTTGACACCTCTGTTAACTCCTGCAACGAGCGCCCCCTCGGTGGTGGCCATAGGTACATAGAATTCCCCTCTGGCGTAGTCTCCCTGAACTTTGAGGGGTCCAACAACGCCAAGAGGTATCTGGGCCGCGCCTATGGGGTTCTCTATATTATGTCCAACAACCCCCACGAAGTCTATAACTGTTGACGCTATGGAGGTCAGCCTCACGTTGTACCTCCTTTCAAGGAACAGCCTTCTGACGAGGGCCGCTAAGTTAGGGTTGCCAAGAAAGGAGTCAAGCCTGCTGAGGCTGAGCTCCCCGGACTCAAGCTTAGAAAGGGCCTCTTCAACTTTGGAGCTCAGCTCCCCGTTAGACATCAGGTACACCCATGGAGGGCCTGAACTTCAGCGCATAGTATATTAGTCCCGCTTCCCTGTCTACCCTGGTTCTCCTCAGCACGGCCTCAACCTCTAGGCCTTTCTTGAGCTTTGAGGGATCAGTGACGTCGGTTAGCTCAGCCACTACCTTAGTGACTCCAAGGTCTATTAGCCCCACGTACACCGGTGAGTACTCTTTGGCGCCCTCAGGAATAGTATAGACCGTGGTGTATGAAATTAGCCTGCCCCTCTTTGGCAGGTCCACGAGCTCTAGGTCGCGGCTGCCGCAGTATGGGCACGCCTGCCTCGGAGGGAAGTGCACGCGGCCGCAGGCCCTGCACTTGGCTCCCTGGAGCCTGTAAAGGGAGAGCTTCATCCTCCAGTACCTAGGAACTGAGAGATCCATGGACATCTCACTCCACCCCCTCCACAAGCGCAACATAAGAGTTGGAGCCCACGCCATTGATTGAGACTGCCAGTCCCTTCCTTGCCCCCCTCACCTGCAGTCCTGGGAACTTGCCAGCGACCTGCAGGGCTACCTCGGCCACCTGGTAGACGCCGGTAGCACCTATGGGGTGCCCCCTAGCCTTGAGGCCTCCGCTGGGGTTCACCACTGGCCCCTCGCCACCCGCGGAGAACCTGCCGTTGGCAACTAGCTCTGCGGCCTTGCCGCGGGGCGATAATCCTATGGTTTCGAGGGTAAGCAGCCCCATTATCGTAAACGAGTCGTGGAGTTCTATAACGTCGACGCCGTCAGTTGATGTGATGTTCTGAAGCCTCCTGTAGGCCTCGGCTAGACTGTCTATTATGAGCGGGTCGTCAGCTAGCTCAAGGGATCCAAGGCCCGTGGCCGACTCAACGGCAGTTATTTTGGCCAGTGGGCTCTTGGACGAGTCCTTGCTGGAGAGCACCAGGGCCGCTGCACCATCGCCTAAGGGGTAGCTGTCGAGCAGAGTTATGGGGTCTGCCATAATCTGCGACTTGGACACCCTCTCCGGCTTTATGGCGAAGTTAAGCATTGCATATGGGTTCTCCTTGGCATTATTATGCATTAACGCGGGCCAGTAGGACAGCAGATCACGGTCGACGTTGTAAGTGTCTGTGTAAATTCTAGTAAGCATGGCCGCGTCGGCAGCGAAGCCCACGTTATAGAAGGACCTACTGTTGGCGTCAAACACCATTTGCAGATGCCTGTAAGTCTTTGAGCTCTGGAACTCCGTAACCTTTTCAACGCCCACGACTAAAACTTTGTCAGCTATGTTGGACTCTATTAGGGAGTGCGCCACGGCGACGGCAGCTAGACCTGAGGCTTCTCCAGCCTCCACCTTCACGGCTCTGACGCCCCTGAGCCCTAAACTTACGGCGAGGTAGCCTCCAAGGTCAAGCTGCTCGTCCTGCACGCTACTGAGCGCGTTAGACACAACTATGTAGTCTATTCCTGAGGCGCCCCCGGCCTGGTCAATGGCGTTGAAGGCTGCCTCCGCGGCCAGCTGATAGAGGTTCTTCTCATAATGTCTCTCAACCTTTACCATTCCAGCGCCTTCTATGTACGAGGCCATGGTCTCACCCCTACTTAATTGTAAAGATGATGCCCCTGCTCTTTGAGTAGAAGCCATAGTCAATCACCACCTTGCGCGCAAGATACTGTTCAACAGTGGGTGCCAGGGCCTTCCTCTCCTCGATAGAGTCCGTGACCACTATGGAATACGCGTCGCTGCCGGCGCCACTACCAAAGGGCGCCAGGAGTATCCTGTCCCCCGGCTTGGCTTTATCGAGTACCTTTGCAAGGCCTAGAAGCGCGCTGGCATTGTAGGTGTTCCCTATCATAGGCGTCACCAGGCCTTCCTTGAGCTGATCCATAGTGAAGCCCAGGTCGGTGCCAACCTTAACTGGGAACTTGCCGTTGGGCTGGTGAAATATAGCATATTTGAAGTCGCTGGGCCTCAGGCTGGTCCTCTCGAAGAGCGCCTTAACGGCATTCTCTATGTGATAGAAGTAGGCCGGTTCGCCTGTGAAGCCCTCGCCGTGAAGGGGGTAAGGCTCCTGGGCTCTCCTCCAGAAGTCGGGGGTGTCTGTCACGAAGGTGACGGAGTCCTCAATTATGGCAGCTGAGCCCCTCTCGGGGCCTATAACAAAGGCCGCGGCACCGCTCGCAGCTGTGAACTCCAGCACGTCACCTGGATTTGCCTGCGCGGTGTCGCTGCCAATAACAAGGCCATACTTTATGAGGCCTGAGGCAACCATCCCTTGCAGGGCCCTCATGCCCTCACTTGCAGCCCTGCAGGCGAACTCGAGGTCGCTTGCCATAGTATATGGAGTTATGCCAAGGGCCTCGGCAATTATGGTCGCGCTTGGCTTAACGGCGTATGGTTTGGACTCAGTTCCAAAGAATACGGACTGTATTTCACTGGATTTTATCTGAGCCCTAGCTATGGCGTTCCTGGCAGCCTCATAACCCATGGTAGTGGAGTCTTCGTCGGGGCCAGCAACGGCCTTCTCCTCCATGGCCAGCCCCTTATACTGCTCTGGGTGCCAGCCCCAGATCCTCGCTATCTCGCTCATGGGAAGCCTATAGGCTGGGATGTAGGCCCCCCAGCCATGTATGCCCGCTCTAGGTCCTGACACGAATAGCACCGTGGGACCCTTGCCCTACGGGTTAAAAAGCATATAGACACTTGACAGTAGCTCTATAGACAGTTGTCTAAACAGGCTTTCTCATAAAGATTCTTAAGCGGGTCTCCTTGCTCTATGCCTCCTGGCTGTGGGCCCGTAGCTCAGCCAGGTAGAGCGGCGGGCTCTTAACCCGTAGGCCGCGACGCCTAGCCGCGGGCGGAAGTCCCGGGTTCGAATCCCGGCGGGCCCGCCACAGCCCTGAAGGGCTCCTTGACTTTGTAACATTTACTTTAGGCCTCGGTCCGCAACGTTTCAAAACACTTTGGGGTGATGAGATTCTCGTAAGAGCTGGCACTTTTTAAGAGGGGTCATAGCAGGGAGGGGGCTTAGTGTACAGCTATTGGGAAGAGGTGGCAATAGCAGTAGCTATGGGAGCGGAGCACGCTGCGGAGCCCGATCACATAGTTACTATGAGGTTGATGAGATCCCGCAGGGACATGCTCTACTTTGGCGCGCTTCACGGGGTCGGGTTTCTTCTGCTCTCAATTCCCTTAGCTCTTGCTGTTATAGAGGCTGGCCTGAGGCTGGGCTTCATAAGCATTATTGAGATAACAGGGTATGTAGTTGCTATAATATTTGTGGTGATACTGCTCTACTCATCATTGATGGACAAAGAAGTAGAGATACCAGCTGGTGGAAGCGGTCTGGCCCAGGGAGCGTTAGCGGTAACTCCGTCGAAGCTGCTGGTGCTAGTTATGGCAATAGCCTCAGGAACTTATGAAGGCGTGTTCATCTTATTAGCGTTCTCCGCCGCCTCCTCGCTAGTCATGCCAGCCATAGGGACGCTGGCCTCTAGGGTGCCCGCAAACCTAGCCAAGATATTAGACTTGTATATTAGACTTGTCGCTGGGCGTTGCGACTCTGTTGTTCTTTTTATCGCTTCTCCTCAAGATTTTCTAGTGGTTCACTGCCCTAGAACTCAGGCGACTAACAGGCGCATCACGACAGATGTCCCACTATTATTAAAGGAAACCTTTAATAATACTTTTAAAGTTCTTTAGCATAGCTCCTTAATTTATTTTAAATTGCTCCAATAACACTTAATAGCTTAGGTTGAAAACAATACAGCACGAGACTAAGGGAGGTGCGTGGTAGATGTCCAAGCTCCCGGCTGTAAAGGTAAAGGATCCAACCACGGGCAAGGAGGTAGAGCTCTCGCCCATAAAGGTCTGGACCCTGGCACCTAAGACCAGGAAGGGCGTCAAGATAGGCCTCTTCAAGAGCCCTGAGAGCGGCAAGTTCTTCAGGGCTAAGGTCCCTGACGACTACCCAGCCAAGTAACTGGCTGGACGTTAGGGACAAATGCAGAAGTTAATAAAACTTTTTCTTTTGTTCTCGGCTCTGTTCTTTATGCGTTATTCTGCTGCGTGTTGGCGTTTAGAACATTTATTATTACCTGGACAAGGTGTTGCGGCTTTGTATACCACTTATCGTAGGTGTACTTCTGCCCCCTGAACGTCAGCTCCACGTTGTCGTCGGCGTCACGAATGCTCATGAGCTCAGAGCCCTCGCGAGTTATCGAGAGGGCGTTCTTACCCTTGTTCTCGACCTTTATGTTGTACTTGCCGGCATCCTTAGAGAGCATCTCTCTGACCTGAGAGAGGTACTCGCTCATTTAGGTTCACCTAGGGGCTCAGATTTAAGCAGCCTTATAACCTTTTTGTTATATGTGTCCCTAAATTTAACCCATTTAATATTAGGGTTTAAACTAGCTGTCAGGGACACTTGATGGTCTCAGCGAATGACGTGAAGCAAGTTCTGGTTGTTGGAGCTGGCACGATGGGTCATGGAATAGCTGAAGTCTTTGCTATAGCGGGTTACAACGTTTTCTTGGCGGATGTAAATAGGCAGATACTTGACTCAGCAATGGACAAAATTAGGTGGAGCCTCTCGAAGTTGGCCGAGAAGGGGCAGCTAAAGGAAAGCGTAGACTCCGTGATGTCAAGAATAACAGCTGTTATAAGCGTCAATCCCGACGGGAGTTTCAGTAATGACTTGGCTGCCGCCGCCTCGCAGGCAGACATGATGATAGAGGCTATAACCGAGAAGCTTGACGCGAAGCAGGCGTTATTCAGGTTTGTAGATCAGCACAGGAAGGGTAAGATTATAATGGCCACCAATACCAGCAGCCTGCCCATAACTGAGATAGCATCGGTTACATCGTCGCCGGAGCTGGTAGTAGGCATGCACTTCTTCAACCCGCCACCGTTGATGCCACTAATAGAGGTCATAAAGGGGGAGAGGACCTCTGATGACGTAGTCCAAAGCGTCGTGGACCTTGCTAAGAGGATAGGGAAGCAGCCGGTGGTTGTCAATAAGGACGTGCCGGGCTTTATAGTTAACAGGATACTGGCAAGGTTCCTCAACACTGCCTGCTGGCTGGTGGCTAAGGGCAGGGCCTCAGTGCTGGAGGTCGACTCAACGGTCAGGTTCTCACTGGGATTCCCGATGGGGGCCTTTGAGCTGGCGGACTACAGCGGCATAGATGTCTTCTACCTGATAGCTGTAGCTATGACCCAGAGGGGGTTCAGGCAGACCCCATGCCCGCTCTTCGAACAGATGTATAAGGCTAACACTCTTGGCATGAAGACCGGCAAGGGCTTCTACGAGTACCCTAAGCCTGGGGCCTACGTGAGGCCTCAGATACCTAAGGACCTGGCAGGCAAGGTGGATCCAGTGACGCTCATAGCCGGCGCTGTGAATGAGGCCGCCTGGCTGCTTGAAAACGGCATAGCTACTAAAGAAGACATAGACAAGGCCGTCAAGCTGGGGCTTGGGTGGCCTAAGGGCGTCTTTGAGCTGGCCGACCAGTACGGCATAGATTCCATAGTTGCCACGCTTAGCCAGCTGAAGCAGGACATAGGCCCTGAGTACTCCCCCGAGCCCCTGCTCACGCAGATGGTCTCCCAGGGGACCCTGGGAGTCAAGACCGGCAAGGGCTTCTACGAGTATGGCCACTACGAGGAGGTGGCCAAGAGCACCCTTATAGTAAGGTACGAGAAGCCCATAGCGTGGATAATACTCAACAGGCCAAACAAGCTGAACGCAATTAATGTTGACATGATTAACGAGCTGTCCCAGACTCTCGATGAAATAGAGCAGAACCCAGACGTCAGAGTGATCATATTAACAGGTTCAGGCAAGGCATTCAGCGCCGGGGCCGACATAACCGGCTTCGCAGGGATAACTCCCATACAGGCCGCCATATTCTCAAGGAAGTTCCAGGAGCTCACGCTTAAGATGGAATACTACACGAAGCCCATAATCGTAGCCATAAACGGTTATGCCCTGGGAGGCGGCCTCGAGATAGCAATGAGCGGGGACATAAGGATAGCTGCGGAGACTGCAATGCTTGGCCAGCCTGAGATAAACTTAGGCTTCATACCTGGCGCGGGCGGAACCCAGAGGCTTCCCAGGCTGATTGGAAGGAGCTCGGCAAAACTACTGATATTCACAGGCGACATGGTGTCCGCCAAGGATGCCAAGGAACTGGGGTTAGTGGACTACGTGGTGCCGCCAGAAAGACTAGAACAGGAGGCCAGGAGCCTCGCGCTTAAGCTTGCTGAGAAGCCCCCGTTAGCTCTGCTGGCCGCCAAGCTGGCCGTAGAAATGGGCCTTGAATCTAACATATGGGCTGGCCTGGCTCTCGAGTCTCAGCTCTTCGGCCTGCTTTTCAGCACTAAAGATGTCGTTGAAGGTGTTTCGGCGTTTCTGGAAAAGAGGAAGCCATCATTTAAAGGGGAGTGAGCTCCCATTAAAACTATGACATAAAACTATATTTTAATGGGGTTGTTTACTTGAGACAAAGCCTACCTTTTACTTTTAGTAGTCACGCCTCGATACTGGGCTGGCATTTCGTTTAAAAGGAGGCCGCGCATCTATTTGGATGGCCGGGTGAGGCAGCCGGGTCGTCTAGCGGCCCAGGATGCGGGGCCTTGGACCTCAAAGGGAGGAGCCCCCGTGACCGGGGTTCGAATCCCCGCCCGGCTACCAGCTTTTCATATAAGCTGTGCTTTGACGTTCATGGAGTTGAGCTCATCTATTAACGCTTTTCTTATGGATGAGCTGGCCCCCTTCTTTTCGATCAGGGCAGAGCGGGCGCCGTTAGGAAGAGACTTCTCCACGGCCTGTCTCAGGGCTCCAGGGGCCAGCTCGCCTAGGACGTGCTTTGAAAGTATGTGGCCCATGCAAACCTCTGACGAGAGCTCGAGCTCCGTGAACCTTGCTGGGTAGTGGGTGGAACCAAGCCCTAGGACTGGGCTGCACTCCTGAAGCGCGTTAGAGGACTGCAAAACGTCTGCCACAGCGTTAGCCATGGCCTTTAGGGCCAGCTCGTCGTTCCACTCTTTAGTCGTGCTGCCGATTTCTATAAAGACGAGCGGCTTCCTGTTAGTGGTGGGGCCATGATGAGTCGCCTCAAGAGATATAGCATAAACCTCCAGCAGGCCTAGCTCCCTGGCATGATAGTAGTACCTCTGCAGAAGAGGCTTAGCCAGATGGGCCGGCGCGAAGGAAAGCTCGGCCGGCCTGCCCCCAAACAGGGCCTTAGCTGTAGGGTTTCCTGTGAAATGCACCGTGAGTGACTTCTTACCGCTCTCCGATTCGTGCCTTGATAGGACTATTGCAGCGTCTGCGCTGGGCTCGGGTGTCTTGTCAAGGAACTCGAACTCCGTCTGATCGGCATCAAAGCCCGCTATCACCGCGTTCTCAGCCTTATAACAAATGGAGGCTGCAGGACACGATGTAGGCTTAGCATTGATGAGGTTTATCAAAATTTCCGATGCCCTGACGCCCACAGGGTCCCTAAGTGAGAACACGACTGAGAGCATGCGCGGCGCCTTCTTAGATGAGGAAACCGTACAGCATAAAATAAGGTTTTCCCATAGCCTACTACGTTGGGCGGGAACCGCTAATGGGCACGTCAAAGGTTACTTTTAACATAATATATGAGGATCCTAGCCTAATCATTAGGGGACTTGAGGCCATAAGGAGGGACTTAGAGAGAGCCAACTGCGCAATGACAGTTGGCCCCTCATGGATTGTGGCCTCGTGCAGAGGCACCTTTGTTAAAGCACTCGCACTCCTTCCTGAGGGTATAGGAGAACCTTTGAGGTCTCATAGCTCCATAACAGTGACTGCGGAGGGCGAGCCCAGCGAGCTAGTCGCTATCTCTGGGTTGATTCTTGAGATAGGCAAGTCGACAGGCGGCGGCGTCCTGCTCTCTCAGGAGTAAACCTTTAAGGAGCCCCACGGGGTAAGGATGTTCTAAGTATGCCACTTTAAATCCTAGCCCTTAATATAAATTACTTGGTGAATGCCTTGAGCAGAATAGTGATTATAGGTTCTGGGGCCGCTGGAATGTCGGCGGCTTCGAGGGCCAAAAGGCTTAAGCCTTCAAACGAAGTGATAGTTATAGACTCCAGCAGGTGGGTAAGTTTTGCGTTCTGTGGGCTGCCCTACCTAGTTGGCGGTGAGGTTAAGGATCTCGATGAGCTCCTGTATTATCCTCCAAGCGAGTTTACTAAGAGGGGGATAGATCTTAGACTCAACAAAACGGTTATTGAGGTCGACCCCGACTCTAAGAAGCTTACATATGTAGATAACAGCACGGGGACTAAGGAAAGCCTTGAGTGGGACAAGCTTGTTCTAGCCACAGGCGCTAGGTCCAAGGCGCCTAAGCTTTGGCCCGAGATAAAGGGGGCCAGGAACGTGTTCTATATAGTGCACATGGAGTCAGGCCAACAGATAAGGGACTACGCAAGGTCCCTAGGGCCTGGCAAGAGGGCTGTAGTTGTAGGCGCTGGCTATGTAGGCCTAGAGATGGCCGACAACTTGGCCAAGCTGGGGCTTAAAGTTACAATAATAGAGGCCATGGGACAGGTGGCCCCAAGGATGCTTGACCCTGAGCTGGCCAAGATAGTAGAGGACAGCATAAGGTCCAAGGGCGTGGAGGTGGTAACTGGCGCGGCCGTCGAGAGATTCAATATAGCAAATAACATGGCCACAGAGGTCGTCACGAGCAAGGGCACTTACCAGGGCGATACGTTTGTCGTGGGTGTTGGCATAGAGCCTAACAACGAGCTGGCCAAGCAGCTAGGCCTTAAGCTCGGCCAGAGCGGCGGCGTCATAGTTGATGAGAGGACCCTCACCAGCAATCCTGATGTCTACGCGGCCGGTGATGTAACTGAACATAAGGATCTTGTAACTGGGCAGCTAGTCTGGAGGCCGTTTGCCCAGATAGCTAACAAGATGGGGCACGTCACTGGCAGCAATCTTGGAGGTATGGACTCGGTCTTCCTTGGAAGCGTTGGCACCTCCGCCTTTAAGGCATTCGACGTCGTAGCGGCGAGGACGGGCTTAAGCGCCTCTGAAGCCTCCAAGGCCGGCTTTAAGCCAGTGGAGGTGTCCCTGGAAGCCGGCACAAAGGCCCACTACATACCAGGGGGCAGCAAGATATCGCTTAAGGTTGTTGCCGACGAGAAGACTGGAAGGCTGCTTGGTGCACAGGCCGTGGGCTTTGACGAGAGCGCCTTCTGGAGGATAAATGTAGTGGCCTCGCTGCTGACCAGAGGAGGCAGTGTGTGGGATCTGTTTAACGCAGATTATGGTTATCAGCCCCTGCTATCGCCCGCGTGGGATCCCTTGGTAATAGCGGCCAGGCTTCTCATGAGGACCTTCGGCGAGAGGCCCTGGTAAAACATCGCGTGGGTTAGGATATTCCTTGGTTGCGGTAGACTTAACAGGAGCTTTTACTGCCGTTGTCTGCTGAGGCTTCTAATGCTGTTCTTTTCTAAACGTCATATTAAAAGGCTTGACCTAAGAATTTATGATATAAGGTTATGGCGCTTTAGCGTAAGTCTTAGGCAATATAAGGGGCCGTATCAGTACGACGAAGATCTACGCACGGCAGTTTACGTCGGCTCACGATTCTAATAAGATGCTAATCATAAGGTGAATTTGGATCTTATTACCCGGGCACTTCTATGGTCACTGTCACCTCCGAGCCGTCCGTTAGGTTTAAGAGATCCCTAAGTTTAATCTCCGCTACGAGCTCTATGACATCACTCTTATACACGGTTATTTCAGGTCTCACTATGAACACTTTGACCGTGTAGTTGAGGAGCGCAGGGTAAGCCAGTACTCTTCCAAGCGTCATGCCAGGGACTAAAGGAGGATCTATTATTACGGGGTCTGCTTTGTTTAATGCGGCAGTAAGCGCACTTACATAAGGCTCCTCCACCTTAAGGTTAAGGGTCCCCGGAAAGGGAGAAAAACCCAAAGCCTTCCTTATGTTCTTTGCATACAGGTTGACGAAGAACTCGCCTTCACCTAAGCCGCTAAACACTTTAGCTTTAATGTCTGCCCTCAACTTCTCATCACAGTAAGTAAGGAAGATCTCAATAATTTTTAAAGTCCCTTGGAACATGCTTCACCTAAGGTGCCATTAGGCATTGAATGTGAGGAGGCTCGCTGCAAGAATTATGGCTCCCTTAATAATTATGCTGTTTGTTGCTGGCATTTTCATAATCTCTTTACAGCCTCGCGCCTTTGCGCAGCTGCCTTTTAGCGTATCCTCCTCGAGTGCCACTAATGGAACTCTTACTGTGAGTAACCTGTTTTATTATATAGAGCTTAATCTGCACAACGGCTTGAGGGCTTCTTCATGGCTTGTAAATATTACCTCCCCTTCATTACTTCCAATAATTCCCACAGGCAACACGCAGGTGCCAAGCCCCTTGATATCAATATCTAGTCCAAACTCAACGGAAGTCCCGCTTCCGGGTAACCTGACGTCAACTACGTGGCTGGCCACTGTGGTGCGAAGCACCAACAACTCCGAGACTTTAAAGTTGATCCCTGCAAGTGACGTATCATACCCATTCGGTATAGTAGTTTATATGACGTTTAGCAGGCTTGAACCCTACGTGAGAGTCCTTATATCAGTCACCAACATGGGGGACAGGCCTGCATTTGCCTACTTAGCTTATGGAGCAGGGGCTGCCGGCCTGACAGGTACCTGGGCTGCAGCAGCGCAGCTTGAAAATGCGTCAAACGGGAGCTTCGAAGTTTTAAGTCTCTCCAACAGCTCGGAGGTCTCAGGCCTTGTATTAACAGCGTTAGCAGCTTATTCTAGCAACTCGACGCCAGCAGCGGCTTTAGGCATAAGTTCTATAGACCATCCATCTTCAGTGGAATTCCTCGAGGGCAAGTTATTTGGAATAAATGAGTCGCAGGCATATATTATCACTTTCGTAAGAACGCCTGTTCTGAAGCCAGGTGACAACTTTAATGTAAGCCTTAACTTATTTGCTGTAGGTTTTAATCCGTTCGAACTGGCCTCTGTAGGCTCCCTGGAGGCTGCTGAGGCCCTATATCCAGGAATAGAGAGCAAGGTGCCTCAGTCGATGAACGTAGATGGGGTGGTCTCCTCGCTTAACACAGAGCTTTCGCTTCTGAACAACAGCGTCAAAAGCCTCACGCAGGAGGTCAATAACCTTAGCGCTAAGTTATATTATTATGAGAGGCAACTATATATAACAAAGAACGCAGAGGGTTACTACGCTCATTTGGCTAGAAGGGGAGGCATATTGGCAGGTGGCATGTTTGTCGTTGGGGTTATCGTAGGTGTTCTGGGAGGCGCATATCTTCTGAGTCCCAGCGGGATTGAAAGAAAGCAAGTTAAGAGAAAGTGACTACCTCATTTACATCGATTAAGAAAAGTACGCATTTTTAAAATAGCTCACATCTGGTCAGCGCGAGAAAGGAGCCTTAAGGCTAGGCTTACATTTGAGCACCTCTCAAAGCTCCAGAGCGTCCTTAGGCCAACATCCATGTCGCTGCTGGGCACGGAGCTTCCCACCAGAGACTTAAACTTCGACTCAACGCCCTCCTTGCTCAGCGGGTTCTTATAGTGGCCTGGCGGATATATCGAGGTCTCTGTGAAGGTGCGGCCATCCTTTAACTTCACTGTTATGGAGTTCCTTATGCCCTCGGGATACAGCTTGTCGCCCTCTGGACTTATGGAAACCTTCATTACCTTAAGCACCTTCCTTACATCGTCAGCTAAGTACCTCTCGGGCCTAAATGTGTCCAGCCAAACCTTGCCGTCCAGCAGGGCAGCAGCTATTATATAAGGCATGCTGTGATCCGCGGTCTCCCTGGTCCTTGGGTCCCACTTCTCAGGGTCCTTAACTATTATGTTATATCCAACGGTGAAGGTTTCAACGTTGACGGACTCTACATCGTCTGGGCCTATGGACCCTGCCTCCTGCCTTATCTTAAGAGCAGCTTCAACAGCGCTCATGGCGTGGTACTCTACAGGCCAGTACTTTATGCTGGTTTGAAGGAGCTTGTAGCCCTCGTTGCCCTCTCCCCCCATCTTTGGTATGTCGAAGGTGTCGCCGCCCAGGGCCACCTTGAAGAGGCCAAACTCGCCGCTGAATATTGGCGAGGGGCCCGTCATGCCGCGCCAGGCCAGGAGGGCTGCAAAGAGGCCGTTGCGCGCTGCGTTAGCAGCGGCGCACCCCTTCCACATGCTCAGCTCCCCGGCCCTCGTCTGCCTAAGGGCGGCGGCGTTTACCGTGGCCAAGTTTATTGCCTGAGTCATCTTGTTCTCGTCAAGGTCAAGCACCTTGCCAGCACCTACGGCTGAGGCTATTGCTATGTAGAGCACGTGGTCCCAGCCCCTGTTCCTGACGCTATATGCATCTGCCAGCCTGGCCGTGACCTCATATGCTGCCACTATCCCCTCTATAACCTTGCGTCCGTCAGCCTCTGCGATTTCAGCGGCTGCCATAACTGGGGCTATGTTGTCGCTCGGGTGAAGGGCCTCGCGCGAGAGGTAGGTGTCGTTAAAATCAAAGTACCTGGCGGCGCAGCCGTTGGCAAAGGTAACATGGTCTGCGGGCCCCATGAACTTTGTTCCCCATATGGTGGCAGGCAGCCTGGAGCTAGCTGATGACTGAGCAATCCACCTAGCTATGCTGGGCGGGGTCTCATTGAAGGCGCCAAGGGCGACGCCTAGGGTATCAACTATTCTCTTCTTAGCTTCCTCTATAACCTCAGTTGGAAGCCTATTAAAGTTGAGGTCAACGGCCCACTTCGCTATGCGAGAGGCTAAGTCCTTCACGTTACCACCACAGGTGAGGGCTCTTTACCCTTATTAATGTCTGACGAAGACACCTGTTACGAAGAGCCGCCTTGCTCACGTACTCGAAGTACCCCTTCATAGTGGATGCCAGAAGGTACCTGTCAGAGGCTTACGGCTACCAGGTCTCGCTTAAGGACCTGGCCGAGGATCAGAAAGTCTTCGAGCTGGCCAAGACAAGGCTCCTTGACGCAGTAAGGGAGGGCAAGGTAAGGGTTTTCCACGAAGTCAATACTGAGGAGGAGGTGGCATCCTTTTACCTGGCAGCTGCGGCGGCCGCGGCGGCCAACTCAAAGAGGCTTGAAGAGATGTTCTCAAAGGCCGAGGCTAGGAGAGCCATGGAGTTCCTCAAAGAGGAGGATGAGGAAACGCTTCTCATGCTAGCAAAAAGGCTTGGAGTCAGCGTGAACCTTGCCCACGTGAAGATACCGTGGTCACAGCTAAGAAATGGTAAGATAACCTATAAACTTCTAAGATATGCAGTCCCCGTATCAGATTACCTTAAGGTTGTGGTCCCTGTGCCTCACGAGAGGTGGTCCTTGGTAAACTCAATGGTTAAGGGCGGTCTCGTCTTTATGGACGAGGAGACCCTGAGGGAATTCTTATCGCTCGCGTCTGAGAAGGCTATCTATAAAGTAATAGATGCGTTGCGCGCTGAGGACTATAAGCCGCTGCTGTTGGCCCAGGAGGCGCTCATTGCGTTAAACGCAAGGGACTCTAAGGTGTCTGTTAGCCAGGAGGGACCTAACGTTGAGGCCTTTCCGCCGTGCATGTTAAAGCTTAAGGAGAAAGCAGAGACTGACGAGGAAATATATGCCTATATTTCGTTCTTAGCGTCCCTTGGGGTTGATCACAAGACCATAGGGGACGAGCTGGCCAGGTTACTTAAGCTGAGCCCTGGAGCCGGAGAGGCTTTGGCCAGGAGCTTGATAGAGGCGGGCCTCGGATCCACTTACAAGACCTACAGCTGCAAGTTCATGAAGAGCAAGGGCCTTTGCCCGATGGATTGTGGAGCCTCTCATCCTCTCCTTGCATATAGGAGGAACCTTGCGAGATTAAAGAAGCCTGTACCTTCATAGCCAGCTCAGATAGCTTGGCAAGCCTCCTCCAGCCCTCCTCCAGCGCGCTGTTAGCCATGTCAACTATAGAGCTCAGCGAGTCAGGCCTAACCATCCAGAGGCCCTGAGACCTAAGTGGCATGGAGAGCTGCACGGCGCTGAGCATCTCTACAACGAACTCCTTTCCGTCAGCCTCTATGTACATTATGCCGCTGTGCTTGAAGCCAGCCTCCCTGGCCGCCAGCATAAGCTGCCTCACAGTCTCAACGCCGTAAACTCTGGCGTGTATTATGGGGCCCGTTACCTTAAGCCAAAGGTTGTCAAAGGGCTTAGCAAGCGCGGATGCCAGCTGATATATGCTTATCTTTGAGTGAGTTTTAAACACGATCCTAGCGGAGTCCCTGAGCCAGTGCCACTCGCCCTCAACAATGGTTATTCGGCCTGTGCAACTGCTGGTAGTCCTGATAAAGGGGCCATTTAACTTCATCAGGTAGCTCTCAGCGCAGGGGTCTAAGTACCCTATCAGCCTCTCCTCAAGGAGCGTCCTGCGAAGCTCATCGTTTTTTAACGTAGACATCCAGTACCACCTGATAAAAGCGGGGTCCTACCATTCTTACTACGCGTGAGGCCTCAAAGCTCCAGCTAATTTCTTCAGCGTTTCTTATATGCTCGGCGAAGAGCTTCCTTGCGTTTTCCTCTGGGTCTTCGCCTTTACTTGCATGTATGTGAAGGTAAACGTGAACGTAGCCTTCACCATCTATGGCATCTACGGCGTACCTAAAGTAAGGTACGGCCAGATCGGGCAGCGGCATAAGAACTCTGTTGGCGACACCTCTGAGCCTCTCCTCTACAACATTTGCGGCGTCCCCAAGGTAAGGTAAAACTCTCCCCTCAACCTTGTTGAGCCTGATGTTCTCTACCATTTTTTCGAATGCGTCCGGATTAATGTCTATGCTGTGGACAAGCCTTGCGCCAGAGTACCTGGCTATTATTATTGAGAATATCCCAACGCCGGCGAACATGTTCACTACGATCTCTCCGCTCCTTACAAGTTTAGCTACCCTCATGTGTTCATAGCTTAGCCTGGGAGTTATGAAGTCCTTAGCTATGTCTACCTTGAAGCTGCATCCGTGCTCCCTGTAAACGGTCTCCGTCCTCCTCTCTCCAGCCAGATACACGAGGTTACTCCTCACCTTGTAGGGCCCTTCGACCGGTCCCTCAGCAAGCCACACGGACTTAATGCTTGGGCTCTTTAAGAGCCCTTCACCATATCTTCTGGCCAGCTCTAGGTCAGGCTTCGTTCCGTGAGGTGGCTTGATAATAGCTATGTCACCGATGACCTCGACTTTAAACCTGGCGTTTTCATCAGGCATCGGGTTTCACCATAAGCGAAATGAAGAAGCCTGGATGGCCGTCCTCAGGTGAAAACCTCAGGCCTAACCCGTTGTAGCTAGCTTCTCTCGGCATTGGATAAGGCTTGACCACCTCAAAGCCCAGCTCTGTAGCAAAGGTTACGTTGGCCTCGTTTTCTATGTCTGTAAGGGTACAAGTTGAATACACAAGCCTTCCCCCAGGTTTGAGCACCTTCCAAGCCTCGCTTATGAACTGCCTTTGATACCTCGAAAGGACTACCGCATCAGCGAGCAACCTGGTATCATATAGCTTAGGGATCACGCCCAGGTTTGTACATGGAGGGTCTATGATCACTAAGTCGGCTTTACCTTCCATGTTAAGCAGCGATGAGGCCCTCCTGGAGTCGCCACCTATTACGTTAACCCAGTCAGCGCCAAGCCTGACTAGGTTATTCCTGAGCTTCTCTACCTTGCTTGCGCGATCTATTGCTATAATTCTTGACTTTCTACCGGCAAGTTGCGCTGCCAGGCTAGTTTTGCCCCCAGGCGCGGCGTTAAAGTCAATGATTGTCTCCCCTGGCGATGGCGACGCTATGGCAACAGCCCACATGCTTGGCAGGCTCTGGCTGTAGATGAGGCCTTCGTTGAAGCCCGGCAGCTCCCTGACCTTAGGGGTGGCGTAGACGGACTTTGTAACTTTAACTGCGATGCCTTTCTTGTGCTCGGCCATTTCTTTGCCGTCCATTATGGCTACGCCCTCCGCCACAGGCCTGCCGTCGATAGTGACTATAGTGACCTCATCACCTGCCTTGACTCTCTCAGCTTTAAGCACGCCAGGTCCGTATAGGTCACTGCCTACGTAGACCGACTCAGCTGACTTCTTATCGGCGACCACTACTTTATCGTGAAGATCCACCTTAAACGGACCCTTCACGTCTACCCAGATGGCGTAAGGGAGCTGTTCATCAACGTAGAACCTAGCGCCACTGCCGGATAGCAGATCTAACATCGTCGCGGTGTCGACTTTAAGATTGTTAACCCTCAGGTAAAACCTCCTGGGAGGCCTCAGAAGAGACTCGAGGAGACTTCTTACGCCTCTCCTTGAGATGGCACTTAACGATTCAAGTAAACCTTGATCATAGATTAGGCTCTCAACGCTCATGGTCGCTCACTAGAATTACGATGACGTTATTAAGGTTAGATCCCGTGGGTCCTGTCTTTATGAGTGCATCAGCGGCGGCCAGGGCATGGTAACTGTCATTCTCGATCAAGGCCTTTACAGGGTTTACGCCAGACCTGTACATTAAGTCTATGGAACCAGGAGTTATAGCTGCCCCAGCAGCGTCCGTAGGGCCATCTATGCCATCGGTTGCCATCGCTATCATTAGGGCCTCATCTCCGCGTATGCCAAGCCTCCTCAGCTCAAGGGCCCAAGAGATCGCAAGCTCCTGGTTCCTTCCCCCAAGGCCGTGGCCTTTAACGCTGACGCTGGTTTCACCGCCAACTACTATAGCTGCCGGCGGCTTCAACGGCACGCCCTTTCTAATGATATCAAACGTTATTGATGCCAGGAACTTACCTACTTCCCTCGACTCGCCCTGGGCAGTCGTCGTCAATATAATAGTATTGTAGCCCTCCTCTGAGAGGGCTTTAGCCACACCATCTACTACATCAAAGGCGCTGGCAACTATTACGTTAGTTACTCTTCTCAGCCGCGGATCTCCAGGCTTTAAGGTCTCCTCAATGGCCCCCTCTTCGCCTTTTCGAAGGACTTTAACGACGCTCTCCGGGGCCTGATCTAATAGCTCATACCTTTCCAGGACTTCAAGCGCGTCGCGAAACGTCGTAGGGTCAGGCGCGGTGGGTCCCGAGGCTATGTCCTCTAGGAAATCCCCTGGCACATCGCTGGCATAGAGGCCGTAGACTTCGGCGTTGCCAGACGCCTTGACCAGGCCTCCTCCCTTGACCCTTGAGAGGTGTCTCCTTACTACATTTATCTCTGATATGGAGGCCCCAGAGTTTAGGAGGAGCCTGTTAATGGCCACTAGGTCCTCGAGGCTAACGCCTTCAATGGGGCTTTCGACCATCGCAGAGCCTCCGCCTGACACCAGGACCACTAAAGGTCTCTCGAGCTCTCCCGCCTTCTTTGCTATCATTAGAGCTTTTTCTCCAGCCCTTAGGCTGCCCTCATCAGGCAACGGGTGGCCAGCCTCGATGATGTTGATGTTGATTTTATCAAGGGCGACGTCATAGCTAAGGCCCCTAGGCTTTACTATAAGGCCTTCAATAGGCTCCAGGCCGCTGCCGTCGATGAAGCCCTTGAGCATGGCTATGGACGCTTTGCCCATTGATATGACTAAATAGCCGTCTTTTAGGGCCTTCACAAGCTCGCGGGCCTTAGACTTGACCTTGCCGTAAAGCGAAGAGGAGTTTAATGAAACATTTATAATTTTCTCCTTGAGCTGCTCAGGCCTCATAGCGTGTCATCCAGGGAATAGGTAGCCAAGCACCCTTGAGTGCTTTTGTTTTGCGTTCACGTTGACCAACAGGTACCTGTCAAGTAGTGGGAGAGGTTTAGATAAGGAGAGCTCCATGGAGCCATTATAGTACCTATCAATGTTTGCCACCACGGCCGTCCCTCCGCCCACCACATGTAAAGTCCCGGAGCTCGGCACCTCGGTCCAAGGATACGCCTTCACTCTTAGGGCCAGCTTACTGACTGTTTTGGACGGATCGGGCACCAGAGCGTAGACTTCCTTAAGTTCATCAACCTCGGCCCCTTTGACTGCAAAACCTATTCTGACCCCGGGCCCCACAGAGTCCACTTCTTCATCGAGCACCTCTATGCTTTTTATTTCAACCTGTTTGTTTATGGGCACCGCGTAGAGCTTATCATGTACGTATACATTCATTTTAGTGTAGCCAAGGATGACAGGCCCAACACCCTTGACTAGGAACGCTCGGTCTATGAATACATAGCTCTCGTCACGAGACGACACTTTCTCCCCATGTGCTAGCAGGGACACGGCGAACTCCGACACGCTCAGCGTGCTGAGCCTCAGGCCACTGCTATTTACTAGCTTCTCCACGCTCTCTTTAGAGTCGGCTGCTGCTAATCCAAGCTGTGAAGATGAGGCGTCAACAAGTGTTAGAAGCTCCCCGTCCCTCCAATCCATTTCATACCCTGTGACCACGACGCCTATGTCGGCTAGAGACATAGATATGGCCGCGTTGATGACAGTGGCTGGGTATTCCGTGGGCACTATTATGGACAAGAGCTTTCCCTCGGAGAGCCTCTTGTAGTACATGAGGAGTCGCCCTTTATCGTTAAGTTTTGCTATGGAACCGGCCAGCTCTTGCGCTCTGTTCATGTCCGCCGATACCAGGGAGGCTATCACTCCGGTTAACAATCCTTAGCCCTAAGAGTGCTCACAGCGCTGGGACTTTAATACACTGTAACAGTCTTAGCGTCCTGGTAGGGCTCACTTGTGCTCCTGAATTTAACCTCCAATGATTTAAGATTAATGGGACGAGCCTTGGATGCGCATATCAGCGACGCCTACGGCAGGCCGCTTGACAACCTTAGAATAGCCGTGACGAGGGAGTGCAACTACAGGTGCTTCTTCTGCCACATAGAGGGCGACCCTTCGGGTGGTCCCGCCAGAATAGGAACCAGCCCGCCTCAGCTCAGGCCAGACGATTACTACGTGGTAGCCGCTGCGGCCAGCAGGCTCGGCATAAAGGCATTCAAAATAACCGGCGGGGAACCGCTGGTGAGGAGCGACATAGCTTCCATAATATCTAACATAAGGGATGCGTCAGGACCTGACGTGGACATATCGATGACGACTAACGGCTACCTACTCTCCGCCTATGCCAAGGCCCTCTACGACTCAGGTCTGAGAAGGGTTAACGTGTCCCTTCACTCGCTTAACAGGGAACACTACAAAATAATAACTGGAGTTGACGGTCTTGATCATGTAATTGATGGCATAGAGAGGGCCTTAGACGTAGGACTTAAGGTAAAAGTGAACGTCACGGTAACCAAAGTTAACGTTAACGACGTGTGGGACATCATAGATTTCGCCTCTAGCAGAGGGGTGGCCGTTCAGCTGATAGAGCTCCAGCCTGTAAACGAAGGCCTTAGGGTCTTCAAAGATATGCACGTTGACTTATCCTCCCTGGAGTCTAAGCTTAAGGAGTACAGCAGCAAGGTGGTGCTGAGGCCTCTTCATAATAGACCCATCTATATTCTTAAGAACGGCGTCACCGTGGAAGTTGTAAAGCCGTTCAACAACCCGCTCTTCTGCGCTGGTTGCCGGAGAGTTAGGCTGCTCTCGGACGGCCGCCTGACCCCCTGCATAAATTACATGGGCCCAGGCGTCAACGTACTTAAAGTGCTCAGGGAGGCGAGGACTAAAGAGGAGGCCATAGATGGCGTAGTGAAGGCTCTAATTAAGGTCAACCAATTAAGGAAGCCCTTCTACATGTGGCCTCTTGGCGGTGATGGCCATACCCTAACCTCCTATAATGTCGCCGGTAGACTTGTGTTGCCTAAGAAGGTTATGTCAATGGCAACGACCCCAGCTGGGCCAACGGCGCGGCCGCATGAGGTACAGCCAAGGGAGCAAATAGGAAAGCGACTATGAGGGTCGGGTTGGCAAGTATGAATATAGATTTAGCAGCCTCTTTGTTGGGCGAGCTGGAAAACCTGTAGACCTTGTAGGCGGCCACAGCAGTTAACGGTGTAAGCAGAATGTCGCCTAGCAGCCCCTTGGAGGTTACGGCCCAGTAGAGCCACATGCTGGCTAACATCACTGTTAAGAGTCCTATTACGGCTGTTGAAACTCTTCTGGGCGGCGCGACGACAGGGTACATGGGTATCCTCGCCTTTTTGTAGTCATCATAATAATAGTACACTATGAACCATATGTGCATGGGTATCCATGCTAAGACTGCCAGGGCAAGGAAAAGGGCCGCCAGGCTATAGCCGCCAGCGGCGGCGGCCCACCCCCCTAGTACTTGCATGACGCCAGCGATGCCGCCAAAGATTATGTTCAGTGGGCTCCTTCTCTTCAGTAGTATGGTGTAAACTGGTATATCGAAGAGGAACGCCAGCAGAACCGCTAGTAACACGTAGAAGTTAAGAGCCATGGCGGCGGCCGCCCCTATCGCTATCATGACCAGCGACGCCGCAAGACCTTCGCGGTAGCTGAGCTTACCAGATGGTATGGGCCTCTTTCTGGTTCTATCCATTGCAGAGTCTATGTCAACTTCCAGGACCATGTTAAGGGCTGTTATACCGCCTATGGAGCCGAGCGATGTTATGGCAAGTAATAGCAGCTTGGTGGCGTCGAGAGGGCCTCCAGCCGCAAAGTAAGCGCTATAAGCCGTAAACGTCAGTAGCCCTAGCTGAGGGGGCTTTGTCATCTCAATTATATATCTTGCTTTTGATAAGACGCTCATGCTTAGCCCTTGAGAGCTGGTATTGCAGTACATATTAAATAATGTCTGTTAATACCTGTATTTGCGCTTAGGAGTTGCGGCAGGGGCTTAGGAACGCGTTGGCGCTAAAAGGTGATAGAGCATTAGCTTAAATTTGATTTAGGAACCCCATGGAACTAAGCCCCTTAAATTGTTATTATGAAATATTTAGCTTCGCATACGTCGTCACTGATGCAGATAAATAAACCTTTTAAAATAACAGTAACAAAGCTAACCAGGGGATTTTAAATGGGGTCATCAACTGAAGGCAGCCAAAATAAAGGGCTAGGCCTGGGTCTTGTAGGCGTGGGCCTGGCCTTGATGCTCGTAGTGTTTTACTTCGCAGTAGCGGCCTACCTTTCCGTGCAAAACGTAGAAAAGTTCAAGTCTACATTTGGCGGCGCTTTGAGCTATCTTCAGGCCAGCGCCTCGGCTAACTCCACCTTTGGGGCTCTGGGCGCATACGCAGACTTGATAATTGTCATTCTAATAATGGTCGTCTTCCTTAGCATAGCCTTAGCCGCAGGCTCAATAATACTCGGTAAGGGCGTCGAACTCCTGAGGGGAAGCAAGTAAATGGTTAGCCTTAGGACTATGTTTATAATAGCAGGCCTTGTAATAGTCTTCGTGATGACCTATCCCTTAGTAGATTTCGTATACTCTGCCGCGTCGCAAAAAGGCCTGTTGAACATAACTGCATCGCCTATGACAGGGGCATCTCCCTGCAATAAGAGCTCAGAGAAGCTCACAGTTACATATAATGGAGCCGCGCCTCTTTATTCTGCATACTTTAGGCTATCTCTTGCCTTGTCTAACGGTGACGAGGTTAACATAACTGTGGCCAAGGCCGCTTTATCACAAGGAGAAAGCTTTTACGTGTGCATACCCTTGGGTTACCTGGAGAACGCCTCCTCTGCAACGTTTGTACTTAGCGGAAATATTTATGGCATATATCCCATCACCCTAAGCCTTAAAGCAAGGCTCAACAGAGGGTGACGTCAATGAACTTAAGGGAGGCGGCGCTAGAGGCGATTAAAGGCGTCGTTGATGGGCTCCTTTACGTGATACTTTATATGTTCTTAGTTCCCTTTATCTTGGGCTTTATAATTCATCAAGCCGGCGTGGAAGGCTACCTAGGCTATCTAACCAGTGCATATCCGGAGGGCATATTAATAACATACATAGCCATCTTTGAAGCCCTGGCAGTGGCCAGTAGAATATTTAAAGATAAAGTCATAAGTCCTTTCCTAAAGTCCTTGGACTCCCTCTTGGGGGTATTAGTAATAGTGTACCTTGTTAACTACATTATGCCTGGAGGCTACATAAGGATATCCCTTGAGCTAACGGCTTATGAAACTGTGTACGTATCTATAGGCATTTACCCTCTGATACTTGCTTTTCTCCTGACCATCTCACTCCCCCTCGCAGTACTGCCGTTCGCGGAATACTTCCTTTGCCGCAGCAGTTAGGCCTACGCCGACCTAATGTGACGTTGGTAAATGAGCGCAATCGACGAAAGAGCTCAAGGTTGAGCGTAGTAAGTTGGAGCCTTCAAGAGCGACAGGACTTCATCGCAATATAGTTTGGTTTTTGGCCCGCGCTAACGTTTATAAGATGTCCTAATCAAGAGTAGTTGGGTGGACCGGCAAGTGGGCCGGTAGCTCAGCTGGAAGAGCGCCGCCCTCGCACGGCGGAGGTCCCGGGTTCAAATCCCGGCCGGTCCACCTGCTCTTGCTGTTTAAACCTGTCGGTCTCGTTAATACTTTCATAGTTTAAGTCAAGGAGGCGAGACTTCCAATAAGAGAGCACCTCCTCAACGGTGCTCTTATCTAAAGGTGGCCTTTCCACGGCTTTTACAAACCTTTGAAGGTCATGCCTTGAAGTTATGTTAGGTAGAACCGAGCTCACGTTCTCATATGCAAGGACGTACTTTAGGGCTAGCTCATAAAGCTTAAGTCCCGCTCTGTTAGCAATATCCGTTAGACCTTTCGATTCAGCCAAGGCACGCTGAATCCATGAGTAGCTCTTAAGGCCTCTGTGGAGGCTTGGACTTTGCTTCAGGGGCCACCTCTCCTCGTCGAGTACGTCTGAGGCGTGCGGTACTCTGATGAACTGAGCAACGCTGTCAAATTTGAGCAGCTCAAGCCCTGGAAGCTGCTCAATTGCATTGAATATGTGCTCAAGCGCCTCGTAACCCATGTAAATGGCGGCCTTGCCCTCCTCGCCCCAGCCTAGCGTGGGCCCCAGCGCGACACCTACCATCTTTGCCTCGCCGCTCCTCTTAACTTCCCTCAAAAACTCTAAGACATCACGGCTCTTAATTACATTCATTATAGGGTTATGCAGCATAAGTATGTCAACATATCCAACTCCGAGCCTTTCAAGGGACCTGGACAGCGCCACTCTAAGGTAATCTACGTTGAAGTTGGGCTTTACACCGCCACAACCGTAAAAGTCAAGACCTATCTTTGTTAAAATAACGACATCGCTTATCCTTGGACCTAGCGACCTGTGAAGGACCTCCTCCCCTCTGCCCCTACCATAGACGTCCGCCGTGTCAAAAAAAGTTTATGCCGAGGTTTAGGGCCTCTTTAATGATATCCTCCGCTATGCTGGTATCAGCGCCCCACTCGTTAGTGACAAGTGACCAGACGCCGACGCCCAGCTCGGAAACCTCTAGGCCGTTCGGGAGTCTCCTATAGTTCATGGGCCGTCGCTAAGGGCCGTTTCAGGGCGCGGCATTAATTTCTTGTACTTACGCGTCGGTGAGGCTCTTAGATGGCCAACCCCTTGGTAGTGCCATAGATATATGAAGTAAGGAACACGCCGCCAAGAACTCTATTAAGCGTGGCCCTATCCTGGACTAGGACTTTGTCAAGTTTAAGGAGGAGGCTAGGGTCCAGGGACCTGGAGGTTAAAGCGATGCCCGAGCCTTTGACGACTTCGCTGGCGAGCTGCATATAGACCTTGACAATACCAGCTATGACGCCTTTTGCTTCGTCAAAGAGTTTAGCTAGTCCTACAAGCTGTTCAACGCCCTTAGCGTTTATCATAAACCCTTTGTCAAGCCCCTGCGCTACTTCGAAGAGATCGCCAAGGGTGGGAGCCCTAAGCTGCACGTTGCTCGGGGATATTCCGTTGTTCTCAAGGAACTGAAGCAGGTCAGAGTCGCCGACGTCGCTCAGAGATTCCATGAACGTCTCAACGTCGTATAGAGAGCTGCCATAGAGCAGCCTGGTGGTTACAACTTTAAGGTTATCAGGCATCTTCAGGTTGGCGGACTCTGAATAGCCTTCCACGGCCCCAGCAACTATAGCAGCGCTCCAGAGGCCCACGAGGGGGAGCTCGCCGCTTGCGTCAAAGGCCGATCTTAGCGCTTTGCCAATTATTGCGCCTAGTCCTAAGTCCTTTGAAGAGATCCTTCCTTCGGCAACAAGCTGAGACCTCTTGTAGGCCTCATCTATATATGGAACCACCTCCACGACCTCGTATAGCCTCCTCTCAAAGTCGCTGTCAGTCATAAGCCTGTGGACGGCCCCAGGCTTAATGGGAGCTGATAGCGTAAGCATCAAAGACCTTTTGACTGTGGAGAGCAGCCCTCTCACCCTTATGCTGTGGGCCTCAGGAAAATATTACGTTCTGCCCTCCGACAGCGACCCTGAGGCCGCAGGCCTTGCCTGATGCCGCCTCGTAGTTATGGCTTACTGAGAAAAAGATAAAGGCGAGCAAGTAACTGGAGACGCGAATTCTAGAAACTGTATAAGAGAATGTGTGTATTAATTGTGAGTTAAGAAAGTTTTTAACCCTCTACTTTCATTTTCTTAATATGCATGGTGTAGTCATGCATGAAAATAGACTTATTGATAGCCTCTGTTAGCGCAGTGGTGGGCTTCATAAGCATAGTTATAGCTATTTGGCTTGCCAGGTGGGTGCTCTCCCAAGACCCAGGGCCTGAGAACGTCAAGTTCATATCTGATGCTATTGCAAGCGGCGCCAAGGCCTACCTGTTCCGGCAGTACAGGACGCTCTTCATAGTGCTGGTAGCGCTGGCAATAATAATAGGTGTAGGCATCTCGGCAGTTAATCATAGCTACACGTTAGGAGGGTCGTCTGCTGCGGCGTTTATAGTTGGCGCTCTAGGCTCTATGGCCGCAGGCTACATAGGTATGTATGTGACTACTAGGTCTGCCTCAAGGGCTGCAATGGCAGCCAGGAACAGCGTCTTTGCCTCGCTCAGGGTGGCCTGGCGCGCCGGTGCTGTGATGGGACTCTCGCTTGCAGGCATTGCGCTGTTCCTTATAAGCGCCCTCTACATGGGCTTCACGTCAATAATACCAAGCTCGTGGGCCCTGGCCCTGGCATCTATGGCCTTCGGCGCCAGCCTTGTCACTCTATTCATGAGGGTAGGTGGGGGCATCTACACTAAGGCTGCGGACCTCGGCGCTGACCTCGTAGGCAAGGTGGAGAAGGGCATACCTGAGGACGACCCAAGGAACCCTGGAGTTATAGCAGACAATGTGGGCGATAACGTAGGTGACGTAGCTGGAATGGCCGCTGACGTCTTCGAGTCATACATAGTCATAGTGACAGGCGCCATATTCCTTTCGTGGATAATGGGTTGGTCGTCAACGTATCCACAGCTAGTCGTGCTGCCGCTGCTTTACGGCGCCCTGGCCCTGATAGCGACCTTCGTCGGGATCTCGATACTGAGGCTGAAGGGGTCCCAGCACCCCCTCACTGCAATATCGATCGACATATATGAGACGATAGCGATATCCATAGCGCTCTTCTTCATAGTTAGCGTGGCGCTGCTCGGTAACCTAGGCCTTAAGGTGGCCCTGGTGGCCCCGCTGGCGGCCTCCCTAGGGGCGGCGGTGGCTCCCCTGGTGCTTGCGCTTACCGGCTACTACACGCACTACACCTACAAGCCAGTCAAGGAGATAGCCAACCAGGCCCTAATAAGCCCCGCTACTGTGATAGTTACGGGCTACGCCTATGGCCTGATAAGCGCTATACCTGTGATTCTACTGATAGCGTTCGTGCTAGGCCTGACCTACGCCCTAGGGTACTTAGCCTTCAGCTCTCTTGTGTCTAGCAGCGTCCTCAGCGGATACTCAGGCTTCCTAGCCGGCATATATGGGACGGCCCTTGCTTCTGTGGGCCTGCTGTCGGTGGCTGGCATAATAATAACCGCTGACTCCTTCGGGCCAGTCAGCGACAACGCTGCTGGCGTGGCCGAGATGGCAAGCCTGCCGGAGGAGGTGAGGGACAGGCTTGACGTTCTTGACGCCGTGGGAAACACTACTAAGGCGACAACCAAGGGATACGCCATAAGCAGCGCCGCTATGGCAGCGCTGGTCCTGTTCATAGGCTTCATATTTGAAGTTATAAGCGTTGCGGGGAAGTACGTGGCGGACCCTGTTGACCTGTTAAATGGCATAAGCGTGATTAATCCTAACGTGCTCATCGGCGCGTTGATAGGCGCTGTAGTAGTTTACGTGCTCGCCAGCAGAACCCTTGGAGCCGTAGGAAAGACCGCGATGGAGATAGTCGAGGAGATAAGAAGGCAGTTCAGAGAGAGGCCGGGCATAATGGAGTGGAAGGAGAAGCCCGACTACGCCAGGGTCGTGGACATAGCTACAAGGAGGGCCTTACAGGAGTTCATGATGCCGGTGCTGGTGGCCATAATAGCGCCTATTGTCGCTGGCCTCCTGCTTGGGTGGCAGGCCATAGCAGGACTTATCATGGGCGCCATATTGGTAGGCGTTCCAAGGGCTTTGCTGATGGCCAACGCTGGGGGCGCCTGGGACAACGCCAAGAAATATATTGAGGCCGGGCTTGACCCAAAGCTTGGAGGCAAGGGCAGCGATGCGCATAAAGCCGCAGTGGTTGGTGACACCGTGGGAGATCCCTTCAAGGACACCACAGGTCCATCGATGAACCCATTAATAAAGGTCCTTAACACGCTCTCAGTGGTCTTCGCGCCCATGATAGTCGCCGCCAACGCAAGCCTAGGCGTATGGATGTTAGTGCACGGGCTCCTTGCATTGTAATAGACCTAAACTATCTTGAGAAGTTAGTTAATATAATCAAAATAAGCATGTTCTCTTCCTTTTTAATGACCAGAGGCCTTCCTTTGAAGGCCTCTCGCAAGTTAAGGGCCATGGGTTACTTTCGACTTATTAAAGGCTAGTTATTCTTTTAAACCCGTCTCAGCGGTGAATTCGTAGCGACGCTAGGAGGAGGATGAGGGTCCATGTCTAAGCCCAGCTACGTGCTGTTTGAGGTGCCGGACGATCTAGCGGAGGACGTGTATAAGCTTGTGGCTAAGGCGAGGGAGACTGGCAAGGTAAAGAAGGGCACTAACGAGACCACCAAGGCCGTAGAGCGTGGCACAGCAAAGCTAGTGGTGATAGCTACCGACGTTGATCCACCGGAGATAGTTGAGCACTTGCCGCTTCTGTGTGACAGCAAGAAGATACCCTTCGTTTACGTCCCCAGCAAGAAGAGGCTCGGCGAGGCAGTTAAGATAGACGTGGCGGCTGCCAGCGTGGCGATAGTAGATCCCGGTGAGGCGGGCGAGGATCTAAAGAAGGTAATAGACAGGGTAAAGGAGCTCAGGTCTAAGTCAGGTAAGTGAGGTAACTAGGGCATGTCCAAGAGGGAGCCGACATCCTTTACACAGGTTGTAAGGATTGCAAACACAGACGTACCAGGAGAAGACACTGTAATCTACGGCCTCTCTAGAATAAAGGGCATAGGCTACACTACCGCCCTTGCCATAGCTAGAAAGCTTGGAATAGACCCCACGGCCCGCATAGGCTACCTTCAGCCTGACATCATAAAGAGGTTGGAGGACGCAGTTAACGACTTAACGCGCCTCAGCCTGCCTTCCTGGCTTTATAATAGAAGGAAAGATTATGAGAGCGGCCAGGACAAACACTTAGTAGGCGCTGAGCTGATATTCGTTGCAAGGCGTGACATAGACAGGGAGATAAAGATAGGATCCTGGCGCGGAGTTAGGCACAAGTTAGGATATAAGGTCAGGGGCCAGAAGACCCACACCACTGGAAGGACCGGAATGACTGTAG
This sequence comes from Acidilobus sp., assembly GCF_049973875.1. Classification (NCBI taxonomy): domain Archaea; kingdom Thermoproteati; phylum Thermoproteota; class Thermoprotei; order Acidilobales; family Acidilobaceae; genus Acidilobus; species Acidilobus sp. Next base: position 25,003 of record NZ_JBMFJI010000001.1, on the reverse strand, counting down.
GCGTTAAGAGGGCCGCGGCTGTCCCAGGAGCTGGTGGTGAAGGAGGTAAGGTGAGCAGCAGTGGGGGATCCCAAGAAAAGTAGACATAAGTGGTTAACCCCGGGTCACCCCTGGATAAAGGACAGGCTTCAGCACGAGCTAGAGCTGATAGGTAAGTACGGGCTTAGGAACAAGAGGGAGGTCTGGATAGCGGAGTCTATAGTGAGGAACTTCAGGCTGAGGGCAAGGTCCCTCCTGGCCCTGCCAGAGCAGGAGAGGTCTATAGCAGCCAAGAACTTACTGGACACTCTGTACAGGATGGGGCTTGTGGGCAAGGACGCGGTGCTGGACGACGTGCTTGGGCTTACAGCAGAGAACGTGCTTGAGAGGAGGCTTCAGACGCTGGTTTACAGGAAGGGGCTGGCAAGGACTATTTATCAGGCGAGGCAGCTGGTGACTCATGGGCATATAGCTATCAACGGCAGGAGAGTCACGAGCCCTGGCTACATAGTCCCACGCGATGAGGAGGATAGAATAGAAATAGCCCCAGGAAGCCCACTGAGGGCGAGCGCGCAGCAGTCCGGTGGTGAGCAGAATGTCGCTCAGGGAGCTTAAGTGGGGGGTAGCACACATATACAGCAGCTTTAACAACACGATTATTCACATAACTGACATGAGCGGCGCCGAGACGGCGGCAAGGGTATCGGGCGGCATGGTAGTTAAAGCCGATCGCGAGAAGCCGTCCCCGTATGCAGCTATGCTCGGAGCCGCCAGGGCCGCGCAGACGGCCATGGACAGAGGAATAACGGCCATACACATCAAAGTCAGGGCCCCAGGGGGCCACGGTCCTAAGACGCCAGGGCCCGGAGCCCAGGCCGCCATAAGGGCGCTCGCTAGGGCAGGCTTTGTTGTAGGAAGAATAGAGGACGTGACCCCTATACCTCACGATACCACTAGGAGGCCTGGAGGAAGAAGGGGAAGAAGGGTCTAAACCAACTACTTGCATTTTACATGGGCTTATGCTTTTACACCTTTTTGCCTCTTCTTTATTATCACGAGGGCCACGTTAGCCCCGCTACGAGGGCCTCAATAAAGGCCAGGAGTTCAGCCCTTCGACGCGCTGTGGCGTTTTGGTCTCAATGGCGTTGGAACTACCTACAACTTATAACTGAAACCTATCCTAGCCGTTGTGGGAACAACCGATGCAGGACCAGAAGGTTAGCATAGTTGAGCTCAGCAACAACAGGATAACCGTGTCTATGGAGGGCTTCCCTGTGGCCTATGGTAATGCTCTCAGGAGGCTTGCGCTCTCAGAGGTCCCTACCATGGCGGTCGATTTCGTGTACTTTTATGATAATGAGAGTAGCGTCTATGATGAAATAATAGCTCATAGACTTGGACTCCTGGTCCTTAGGTCTGACGAAGCCCTCAGGAGGTACGGCTCACCTGAGGAGTGCTCTAACGCAAGCGAGAACGACTCTCACTGTTTTGCTCAGGTGTACCTGGAGTATGAGGTTCCTCAGGACGCTGCCAGCGGCGTCTATGTAAAAGCGTCAGACCTAAAGTTCTCAGACCCTGACATAAGGCCTGTCTATCCTGAGACGCCCATAGTGTACCTGGCGCCTGGGCAGAGAATTCACTTAGTTGGATACGCAAGGCTAGGCAGAGGCTACGAGCACGGCAAGTGGAGCCCGGCCTCAGTATCGGTCCTCAGGTATTCAGTGCACGTTGAGTATGATCCATCGAAAGTAGCATCTGAATGCCTTGAGTGCATCTCGGCCTACCAGGACCTGGTGGGAGCCATTAAGGGCGGCAGCGCTGGTATGCTGGAGCTGAACTATAAAGTCAACACCAGCGCCTTAAGGTACTGTGAGGAGGAGAGTTGCAAGGGCGCCATAAAGGTCATCTACGATCCATCAAAGCTTTACTTAACGGTGGAGTCCACTGGAGCCCTTGAACCCGCAAGGATTATATGGGAGGCCACAAACTGTCTCGCAAGGAAGGCAGATAAGCTGTTAAAGGAGCTTGAGGAGGCGCAGGTTGTGGAGGAGGTAGGACCCAAATGAGGAGGGTAGTGACTACAAATGAGACTATGATTGAAACTCTCAGACTGCTTAGGTCCAAGGCTAGGGAGAAGCCCATCTGGGGAAGAGTTGCCGAGCTTCTGAGCAGACCAGCCAGGAGGCGCCCTCAGGTAAACCTAAGCAAGATAAACAGGTATGCGTCAGATGGGGACTTTATAATAGTGCCTGGCAAGGTGCTAGGCACGGGGAGGTTAAATAAGAAGGTCACGGTCGCGGCTTTCACGTTCTCAGCTAAGGCCGCGCAGCAGATAGCATCTGCGGGAGGAAGAATTTTAACCCTCAGGGACGCCGTGAATGAGGTGCAGGACTACACCAAGGTTAAGGTACTGGTGTGAGGTGTTCATGGTTGAGCCAGCAGGCGGCTCGGGAGGAGCTAATAATTGACGGAAGCGGCGCCATACTAGGTAGGCTTGCCACCTACGTGGCCAAGCAGCTCCTCAGCGGCAAAAGGGTAACTATAGTGAATGCAGACAAGGTTGCTGTGAGCGGTGACCCTGTCAGGCTCATCTACTTCTATAGGAGGACAATACTTGGGGTCAAGGTACACCTCTCCGAGAAGTGGAGGCCCAAGAGGGCCAGGAGCCCCCAGATGCTAGTTAGGAAGGCGGTAAGGGGCATGCTGCCGAAGAACGACAAAGGCAAGGAGGCGTACTCTAGGCTGAGAGTCTATGTGGGGGTACCTAAGGAGCTTGCTGGTAAGAACGCAGCAAAGCTCCCAAGCAATATGACCGTGGAGAAGCTCACAAAGTCAAAGTACGCTACACTAGCAGATATAGCTAGGCAGCTTGGCTGGAGCAGGTGAGTGAGCCATGTCTGAGCAGGGTACCGCGCAGCCCAAGCAGGTTCAGGCCGAGAGCAACGTTATAATATCCGTGGGCAAGAGAAAGACCGCCATAGCCAGGGCCTACATAAGGCCTGGCCAGGGACGCGTGAAGGTCAATGGAGTCCCTGTAGAGGTATGGCCTGTTGAGGTGGCAAGACTTAAGATGATGGAGCCCCTCGTCATAGCCGGCGATGCAGTGGTTAGGCTAGTAGATATAGATGTTAGCGTACGCGGGGGAGGCTTTATGGGCCAGGCAGACGCCGTAAGGATGGCAATAGCTAGGGGGCTTGTTGACTTCTTCGACAAGTGCGTTATCAGTAAGGACAACTGCGAGCAGAGCAAAGCGATAGCACAGAAGCTCAGGAACCTCTTCACGGAGTACGACAGAACTATGTTGGCTGGCGACCAGAGGAGGACAGAGCCAGAGAAGTACATGAGGTACAGCGCGAGGAGGGGATGGCAGACATCGTACAGGTGACCTGAGCTTGCTTCCCCCTGTCAGGTGCATGACCTGCGGTGCGCCCTTAGGTCACCTTTGGGAGGAGTTCCGTAGGAGGGTTGAGGCTGGGGAGGACCCAAACAAGGTGCTTGACGACCTGGGAGTCTATAGGTATTGCTGCAGGAGGACCCTCTACACCAGCGTTGTTTATATAGAGCAGGTGGCCAGCTACAGCGCTGTGAGGGTGAATAGGCTAAGGGTTGAGGGAAGGGGTGACCTCCAGTGAGTGACGAACAGAAGCAGGAAGAGCCTAACCCTGAGGCTGAGAGGGAGGAGGCTGAGGAGAGGTCAGTTGAGGGGCAGCAGATAAGTGAGGCTGAGGAGCAGGGCCTGCTGGTTCCCTCCGACCTCTACAAGAAGGCTGGCGTTGTCTATGGGACACAAATATGTACAAAGTACATGAGGCAGTTCGTTTACAAGGTCCTGCCTGACGGCTTCTACCTGCTTGACGTGAAGAAGATAGATGAAAGGATAAGGATAGCGGGCCGCTTCCTGGCAAGCTTTGACCCGTCAAAGATAGCCGTGGTGGCCACTAGAATCTATGGCCAGAGGCCCGTCACTGCCATGTGTGAAAAGATAGGCTGCAAGCCCGTGGTTGGTAGGATAGTGCCGGGCATATTCACTAACCCGAAGCTAGACATCTACGTGGAGCCTGAGGTTGTTGTGGTAACGGACACCAGGACTGACAGGCAGGCAGTAGTGGAGGCCTCAAAGATAGGAGTACCCGTGGTGGCGCTTGCAGATACAGACAGCAGGGTAGAAGACGTAGACTTAATCATACCTGCCAATAACAAGGGCAGGAGGAGCCTGGCCCTCGTCTATTGGCTCCTCACGAGGGAAATAATGAGGAACAGGGGCCTGCTCCAGCCAGGCCAGGAGCCCCCCTTCACTTATGAAGACTTCATGGCTGGTAAAGTGGCTGAGGGCTCTGGCACGGCTTAGTCTCTGCGCGCATGTGACTTTTTCTTATCGGCACTTATCCCTTAACACCGCCAGAAGCTCCCTTATGCTTTCTGTCTCCTGGACTATAGCCAGGAGCTTACCTGCGCTTTTCTCGTCCTTGGCCATTTCGCTGGCGGTCCTCTCTATGAGTTCAAGCCTTATTAGTACAAGGTCTATGAGCTCGTGAGGGGTCCTTGAATGTAGATCCTCCAAAGTGGGCACCTTTTGAACCAGCGAGAGGGGTGGGGGTAACGCTTAAAAGGATAGGGGGGTTAATATAGCGTACGGACCCTTAAATAGGGGGTGGGGGGTGTGCAGAACATAGAAGAGGAGCTGCTTGAGAATACACCTAAGGTCATCGGCCGCCACGTTTATGGGAACCTAAAGGGATGCCGTAACGATGAAATTCTAAGGGATCCTCAGGCTATTGAGGAGCTGCTGCGCGAGGCGGGCAGGGTCGGCAGGATGACCATACTGGACGTTAAGTCGTGGAAGATAGGCGAAGGCGTAAGCGCTGTTGCAATAGTGCTTGAGAGCCATATAACCATACATACTTGGCCTGAGTACAAGTTTGCTACAGTTGACGTCTACAGTTGTGGGCCTCGCAGCGATCCCCTCAAAGCGTTCAATTATATAGTCAAAGCGCTGGAGCCTGAGGATCTAATTATGGGCTCCGCGGACAGAAGTCTGGAATAGGGGCGCCTAGCCCTCAGGAAACCTTATTATTTAGTTCCTGATTATGATAGTAGCCCTTCGTCTCGTAAAATGGCGCCTAGGTCATCAATATTATCAACTCTAACCCCAAGCACCACCGTCTTGCCCAGGGATCTCAGCGCCTGAACTAACGTAGGGCCCATATGCATCGCTATTACAACGTCAACATCCTTTAAGGTCTCCAGAACGGCCAGGTGCCACCTGGCATGCTCGGGGCCTCTCTCGTGCTCTTCACGATGATTATAGCTCTCGTTATGAGGGTGCTCTGCATTAACCTTGCGGCACTCGACATTCTCTGCTTTACCATCCTTATTAATATAAGCAACTAGGAAAAGACCTGACCTAGGTCCATGAAACGTCATGCTCATACAGTCGTCCGTCGGAACAGCCACCTTCAAGGGGTCTCACCTATTTCGAATAAGCGATACAAGTTTAAAAGCGTTGTACTTGATATAAGGCCCTGCAAGTGCGACAGCCTCTGTTTGCGTGGAAAATCAGGTTCGGAGATCCCTGATAAACGCCTAGGCCTGTATTATTTCCTTAATCTTGTTGAGGCTTTCCTTAAGCTTGTTATTCTCTTCGGACAACTCCTGGACTTGTCTTCTGAGGTCCTCGAGCTCCTTTTCATAGGCTTGCTTGCACTCGTCTTCATTGACGAAAGCCGATATCTTTATGTCGTCAAATACTAATCTCTTCTCATTCTCATCATAATGAAGCGTTACGGTTATTCTTACTAGGTCGAGCTTCCCAAGCTTCCTCTTCTCTACAATCTCATGGTAAAGGTCCTTGTTAAGCTGGGCTATGTCCCTTATGATGACGTCCTTTGGTATATATTTTCCAAGCGCTACAAGCGCCACCCTTCTGAGCTTGTCGGCATACCTAGCAGCTATTATGATGCCGGTGCTTATTTGATACTTGTTGGCGCCTAGCACGGAGCCTCCGGCTACTGTAACCTCATACTCCTCAGCTCTCTCGAGATCCCTGGAGACGCTCTCATCCGAGGAAGGGTTCTGGGCGCTCACGGGCCTCACCGCTATTTATTAATACGCTAAGAACTCTTAAATTTTAGCAGAGCTTCTTGATAAAGCGGCACCAGGTTAGTCTGGCCCACAAAGCTCATAGATCCTTATCTTTCTTCTTCCTCTCATCTTATAACGTGCGCATACGCTTCCCTCAGCCTCAAGTGACTTGAGGGCCGAGTACACGCCCCTTAATGTGAACTGCGGCGTTTCTTTCCATATTTCGTAGGCGCTCAGGCCCCCGCCGCGCGATAATACGTCGAGTATTCTCCTCTTGAGTGAGGCCTCCTCGAGGGACCTCGGCCTCTTTAGCTGAGGCTTTCTAATCCCTCCACTTATCAGCGCCACCCCTCTTTCCTCCGTCGACGCGTAGGCATAAGCAGAGGCTGCCAGGAACTTAATGTAAAAGCCCCTTCTGGCTAGCCTTACCAAGCCATTTATAACCTCTTCAGGCTCTATCTCGACGATCTTAATGGTCCTCGAGAATCCCAGAAATGACGGCAGGGGGCTGCCCTTCACCACAACAGCTATGACCTCTACAGGCGGGACCCCCTCGAGCTCATTTAAGCCCTCAGCTATGGAGAACGCTAAGAGGCCAGACGACGAGGGCACGTAAACTCTCTCCACATTCGGCGAGCTCTCAACAAGTTCAAAAGCTATGGTCTTCAGGCCTTCAACGCTGAGGGGGTTCTCGTACTGCAGCTCTGGCTTCCCCCTGAACTCCAGGGAGCCTCCAAGGGACGCTATTCCTATGATATCCTGTGGGTCGAGTTCCTCGGGCTCAGCTACGACTGATATCTCGGAGCCCGCAAGTTTTGCATAAAATGCAAGCGAGTAGGCAAAGTCGCTTTCGTACTTCACTCTGTAGGTTTTGCGGCGCATAACACTTACTATAACGGACGAAGCTCTATCTGCATAGGTTCCAGTGGGGTTCCTGTTCTCCAACTTGCACAGGACGCCGTTAACCTTAACTACGGGGGTGAGGCCCTCGCCATAGCTTACTACCTGAGGAGGCCTTATCGCCAGCATCTCTGAGTACCTCCACATGCTTGCATAGTTAGGCCTTATCTTGAGCTTCACGTCATGGCACCTATAAACCATGGTGAACCCACAGCGTGGGCAGGCCATTAGTGACATATCATTACTGACGAACCCACAGCGCGGGCAATAAGACTCGCATTTCAAGGCAGGCCCCTATAGCTACTTCTGGCGAAATAAAAAGAGAATTCTGATAGAGGCTAATGTAGTCTCGAATTATATACAGTGATGTGTGCTTATTTTTAAGCTAATCCCACAATTAAGGGAATAGGTAAGAACATGTCCGCAGAAGGCTTTGGAGGCAAGCCTATACTCATACCTCCCCAGGTCTCTTACCTTAAATCCCTCGCGGAGAAGGACCCTGTTAGCTTCTGGGACTCCGTCGCCAGGGAGGAGACGAACTTAATTTACTGGAAGAGGCTGTGGGACAAGACGTTTGAGTGGGAGCCAGGGAAGCCCTACAGGTGGTTTGTGGGTGGCGTGACGAATGCAGAGTACAGCCACATAGATTTCCCTGTGGAGAAGGGCTTTGGCAACAAAGCCATATACATCTATGAAAACGCGGAACTGGGCATAACAAAGGTCTACACGTTCGCCCAGTACAGGTCTATGGTATTAAAGTACGCCGCTGCCATGAGGGCCCTTGGCATTAGAAAAGGCGACAGGGTGCTCCTCTACATGCCCACAAGGGTTGAAGCCATAGCTGTGTTGCACGCCGCAGCCAGGATAGGCGCTATAGCGTCTTCGGTGTATGCAGGCTTCTCTGCAGGCAGCCTGAGGGATCGTATAATTCTGACCGGCGCAAAGGCGGTCTTTACCCAGGACTTCAACATGAGGAGGGGTAAGCTGATAGAATTGAAGAGCGTTGTAGACGACGCCATAAGGTCTATTGAAAAGTCACCCGTGGAGAAGGTAGTGGTTTTCAGGTCGGAGTACACGGAGAAGGAGGCACCTATGGCTAGGGACCGCGACCTTTACTTTGACGAGTTCCTTGAGATGAGCAAGCAGGGCTCCTCTGACGTCGAGTGGCTCGAGTCCAACGAACCACTGCTAATAACCCCTACCTCAGGCACAACAGCCAAGCCCAAGCCAGTGGTCCACAAGCATGGGCCGTTCCAGGTGCACGTGGTTACCATGGGCAGGTGGGTTTATGACCTCAGGCCCGAGGACACGTGGTTCATAACGAGTGACGTGGGCTGGCAGGCAGGAGTTAGCTACATGGTGTGGGGCGTGCCTATATTCGGCGCAACCAGCATAGTATATGACGGCACGCCCGACTGCCCGAGGCCGGATATGTGGTGGGACGTCATAGAGCGCAACGGCGTCACCAAGCTCTGGATATCACCAACTGGAATTAGGCTGCTCAGCAAGTACGGCGCTGAGTATGCAAGGAAGCACGACCTGTCAAGCTTAAAGGCGATCTTCAGCGCGGGCGAGCCGCTGAACCCTGAGCCGCTCCGCTGGCTCATGTATGACGTGCTTGAGGGCAGGGTTCCAGTTATAGACCATTACTGGCAGACCGAGACTGGGGGTCCAGTGGTTGGCAACCCATATGGGATCCAGATGATACCGATAAAGCCTGGCAGCGCTGGCATACCGCTGCCTGGAATTTTAGGGTATGTGGCCAACGAGGAGACAGGGCAGCCCGCCAAGCCTGGCGAGAAGGGGGTCTTTGTAATGAAGCATCCATTCCCCGGTTATACGTCTGAGCTGTGGCAGGACTATCAGTGGTACCTTAAGTCCTACTGGGAGGCAAGACCTCAGCTTAAGGGCCTCATATACTCAGGCGACGCTGCCGTGGTTGATGAGGACGGCTACATATGGTTCCTCGGGAGAGCCGATGACGTGATTAAGATATCCGCGCACCGCATAGGGACCTTTGAGCTTGAGAGCGCGCTGGTCTCCCACCCGGCCGTGGCAGAGGCCGCCGTGATAGGGGTGCCCGACCCCACCAGGGGCCAGGTAGCCGTAGGCTTCGTGGTGCTTAAGGAGGGCTACAAGCCCAGCGAGGAGCTGAAGAAGGAGCTAATGGACCACGTGAAGAAGGTTTACGGTCCTATAGCTGTCTTCAAGGCCATAGAGATAGTAAAGGCCCTTCCTAAGACCAGGAGCGGAAAGATAATGAGGAGGGTCATAAGGGCCGTTTACCTTAATGAGCCCCTTGGAGACCTTTCAACCCTGGAGGACGAGAGTGAGGTTGACGAGATAAGAAGGGCCATAGAGCAGTTCAGGGCAGCTATGAAGGAGAGCGGCCAATGAATAATTAGGACTTTTTGCGTTTAGCCCTCATTTTATAAGGCTCAGCGGCAGGGGCTCCTTCGTTGGCTTAACTATTAACACCAGGAACACTATGGAAAGCCCAAGGAAGAAGAACGCCACGTGAGGGTTAACAGGCCATATGACGGCAGCCGCCGACTCAAGAACGTACGGCATTAAGTTATACCTCCTCGCTGAGGGCCACCTCAATATAACTGGTAACATCAGGGGCGCGTGTATGAGGACAAACATGACCAGTACCCCGAGCGCCAACATGTGTATGAGCACGAGCGTGGGCACATCGAGGCCTAGGCCTCCCAGGAGGGTCGCTAAACCTGTGATTATCAGAAATGCTGCAGAGAAAATATGACCGTCGACGAAGTACAGCTCTCCAGCCCGGGCTACAGGGTTCTTGGACGCCTTAGCAATAGCTACAAACTTTCGCAGCTTGGTTAGCCCCAGGGCGGGCAGCGAGATAATATCCGTCGCGCCTGATATTATGAGGAAGGGCCTATAACCTACCTTGAGCACGCTCAGCGCCTCTGTTAATAGCAGCAGCTCCAGCAGCAGTCCCCACGCGAGGCCCTGCCTCTCTTCAAAGGTAGCGGGCAGCGAGTGATAGGTTACGGCATAAATAGCGCCAAGGCCTAGGAGGGTGAACGACGCGAGCGCCTCATGGAGAACCGACGACTTCAGCAGCGCAAGAGTAAGCCCGCTGACAAGAAACGCTGTTCCCAAGATAAGGTAAGAGAGCTTCACGTCACTTTTTAGGCCTGTTAACGCTGCGCCCCAGATGGGCGATATAGAGAAGATTGCCAGGGAGATCCCAAGGTAAAGGTAAGACTTGAGCAACAAGGTCATAATAGATGCAGCCAAAATTAGCCACTCCGCTGCTATGGAGAATAACAGCCAGGCCTGCGCTTTGGCCGACGCTCTTAGGCCTGAGACTACATAAGGGCCAGCGACGGCCGTTATGAGAAGCGGCACCACTAGGTTAAACATTATGACTCCGTGCAGTATCTTTAGGCCTACCGTAACTATATACAGCGATACTAGGAGACCTGCTATCATGATATATATTAACGCCCTTGAAGTGGCCTGCAGGGCCCTTACGAGCTTCTGATACTGCATCCCCGAGCCCTCCCAGATCTTTACTCCATCTAATGTCTTAAAGGCTGATGCTAAACCTTTAGGTAAAACCCTCGGGGAGCCCGGCCAACTTGTGAGTTGACATCTAATGGTGAGGTTCTCCATGTATCTGCTCCACCGCGTGGTTGACTACTGGCATAAGTATCTCAAGGGCTATGCCCATCGCTGAGGGGTTTCCGGGCACGACCACTACAAGAGAGCGACCCACTACGAAGGCAGATGCCCTGGTAAGTATGACTCCATAGCCCACGCTCTCGAGACTCTTGAACCTGAACAGCTCGCCAAAGCCTGGAAGCTCCTTAGATGCCAGCCCCTTAACCACGTCATAGGATATATCCCTGGGCGAGGGCCCCGTACCGCCGCTAACTAGGACGACGTCTGTGCGCGATATGGCATCAAGGACTGCAGATTTAATGATGTCAGGGTTATTTGGCACCACTACGTTATAGACTAGCTGATGACCCTCTTTTGCAAGCCTCTCCTTAACTAGCGGCGTCACCTCGTCAGCCTTCTTGCCCCTATATACGTGGTCGCTTGTTACCACAAGGCTAAAGTTCACCATGACGGCCTCCCAGCCTGGGGGTCCTTTGTTAAACTTAAAATGTTAATCTATGCACTTACAAGGGGGCTTTGAGATGATGGAAATAATCTCGCCCCCAGGGATAAGGGCGCAGGTCGGCGTCATAGGCGGCTCGGGCCTCTACGAGGCTGGGATACTAAGCAACCCAGTTGAGGTCAAGGTTAACACGCCGTACGGCGAGCCAAGCGACTATATAACTGTAGGCGAGGTGGCCGGCGTCAAGGTAGCCTTCCTGCCGAGGCACGGAAGGGGGCACAGGTACCCGCCCCACATGGTTAACTACAGGGCAAATATATGGGCCCTGAAGGCCCTTGGGGTCAAGTGGGTCATAAGCGTCTCGGCAGTGGGCAGCCTGAGGGAGGAGATGAAGCCTGGAGACATAGTGCTGCCAGAGCAGTTCATAGATATGACCAAGGACAGGAAGTACACTTTCTTCGATGGGCCCGTTACGGTTCACGTCAGCATGGCAGACCCCTTCTGCAAGCACCTGGTTGATGAGCTTTACAACAGCGCGGTCAGGCTGGGCTACAGGGTGCACAGGGGGGCCACGTATGTGTGTATAGAGGGCCCGCGCTTCTCGACTAGGGCGGAGAGCAGGGTCTGGAGGGACGTGTTTAAGGCGGACATCATAGGCATGACATTAGTGCCTGAGGTTAACTTGGCCTGCGAGGCTGAGCTATGCTACGCCACCCTTGCCACCGTAACCGATTATGATGTTTGGGCTGAGCACCCCGTGACGGCCGCCGAGGTGGCAAGGGTTATGGAGGAGAATACCGAGAAGGCCAGAAAGGTTCTGTACGACATAATACCCCGCCTCGCGGGCTCACCTGACGAGTCGCGCTGCAGCTGCTGCAGGGCGCTTCAAAATGCAATACAGTGAAATTGAGCCCCAGGTGAGGAGCTCCATAGAGGCCGCCAAGAGGCTTTTGAGGCCCAAGATTGTAGATGGAACTCTTCTGATATCATCACATAGCGCGATTCCCGCAGCAAAGTCCCTATACATTTCCATGCTCTCATCAGGCTTAGACATAACTTTAGCGGGCCCCACGGAGGCCTCGACACTCATAATGCCGTACAGGGACGTAAACGAGGTCTTAGTGTTTTCCCTGGGACCTAAGGACAGCAGGGCTGTGAGGGCCGCAGAGGAGGCGGCCCTCATGGGCATAACTACCTACTTTATAGCCCCCCAGCTAGATGACGTGTTGGAGGCCATGTTGTCTAGGCATGAGGAGATCAGCAGGATAATGCTACCCCCTCAGGCGCCGTTGTTGACTATGATAGTTGCCTCATCGCTCTGGTCCTCGGAAATGAAGGGACCAAGGGGTGACAGGTTAAAGGCCGAGGCTGCTGATGTAGGCTCCTCCTTCTCATGGGTAAGTGAAAAGTACGGGCAGCAGGCCGAGGAGGCCTCAAGGTTCCAGAGGTTCGCAGCCGTTTATGGACCCATCATGGAGCCTAGCGCTAGGTACCTGTGCAGTGTAGCTGCTGAAAGGTGCGAGGCGATGCTACTACTAGACGAGGTTACCTCGTTTAGCAGAATTACAGTCCCTGTAGTTGAGGTTATAAGCAGCGTGGAAGAGCATGACTATAAGGATGTGGAGCTTTCCATGAAACTAGCTAACCTAAAGATAGTCAAGCTCTTATTTAATGTGGACCCTGTCACGGCTAACCTTTACGCCTCAATTGTGGCAGCACTGATAGGAGGTAAGGTTATTTGACTCATGACACGAAACAGGCCATAGTGCTTAGAAGAGACCTCCAGATGGGAAAGGGCAAGGCGGCAGCCCAAGCGGCTCACGCCGCCTGCGAGGTGGTGCTCTCAATAATAAGAAGCAACAATTCTGAGTGGTCGCGTTGGCTAGACTCCTGGCTGTCACAGGGGCAGAAGAAGGTGGTGCTTAGGGTTGAAAGTGAAGGTGAGCTGAACATGATCTATGAGGAGGCTAGGGCAGCCGGCCTACCGGCGTCCATGATAGAGGACGCGGGCCTCACTCAGCTGCCCCCTGGAACTAAAACAGCCGTGGCCATAGGTCCTGCGCCGGCTGAGCTAGTTGACAAGATAACGGGAAAGCTTAAGCTGTACTGACTCTAAGCCACATAGGCATAAACGGCTTGAAGGCTTCCATAAAAAGATCGGGAGCGCTGTGGAATCCGTTCCCTGGCTTAGGATAACTTTGCTTGTAGACCAACAGGCGAGGCCGCCCTACGTCGCCGAGTACGGGCTCTCCCTGCTTCTTGAGACTGAGGAGTGGAAAGGGATCTTCGACGCTGGGCAGAGCCCCCAGACGCTTCGCAGGAACTCGGAGCTCGTAGGCATAGGGAATAAGTCTTTAGACTTTGCAGTCATATCTCACGAGCACATGGACCACGTAGGAGGGCTTTCATCGCTCAAGCAGCTACTTAAGGACGACGCTCCAGTATACATGCCGGCCGGCGTCAACTGGAGACTGCTTAAGAGCGCTGAGGACCTAGGGCTCAATGTAAAGAGACTGATGACTGGAACTCGGGTGACCAAGGCAGCCTTTATAACGTCGCAGCAATATGGTCCTCCCTATGAGCAGTCTCTAGTAATAAATCTTGACGGTAACAATGCAGTAAGCTTCTTGGGATGCTCCCATCCTGGGCCATCACGTATGGTGAGCAAGGTCTCGTACGACCTCTCTTTGACCCCCTACGCCGTGGTAGGGGGCCTTCACCTGGCCTGGGCGCCTTCGGATAAGGTAAGGCTGGAGGCCGAGGCGCTGAAGGCGCTGGGGGTTAAGGTTATCGTTCCACTTCACTGCAGCGGCGACCTAGTTAAGTCAGAATCCTCAAGGCTGGGCATGAAGGTTCTGCAGGCGTCCGTTGGCGACAAGATAGTTTTGCCTCTAGGTCTATAACTTGTGGCGGCCCGAGGCTCTCATGCAAACAAAATGCTCCTCGTCTTCAAATTGAGGCGCGGGATCTATTTAAGACGTGACCGCTATGCTTTCGCTTTCCTTTTTACGTACAATGACCACAGGGCTCGAGGCTGGGAACTGGGTCCTGTCAGCATAGTTATAGGTATAGTACTCGGGCTTTAGCCTTTCAACTATGACTTCAAATGCCTTCTCAGGCTTTGTGTGCTCGCCGCATGTGTATGCGTCAACAGTGGCGTAGCGGTACTCCGTCCAGGTGTGCACCACAATGTGGCTTTCGTTCACGAGCGCTATTACAGAGACTCCGCCCTTGTGGCCGCCTATCTTCCAGCTCATGATCTCTATTAGGGTGGCGTTGGCAGCCTTGACAGCGTCAAGCACGGCCTGGCGTACTAGATTTTCGTCCTCTGCTATCTCAGGTGGTATACCATATAGACTTCCAAAAACATGTTTACCTACTATATAATCCCTTGAGACCTCCGTACTGGGGCTACTTGACACTTTTCAGTTCATGCCCTCCTTAGGGCCTGGTACCTTTTAATCAAGTGTGCCTAATAAGCTATTCTGCGGGAGGAGAAGGGTAACAAACGTGGATTTAGGCTATTAAAAATACCATTCTTAATTTTACATATAATTTTTTGTCATTTTAGAAATTTAAAACCTTTCATATAATATATTAAGCAACCCTTTTTAATTCCAGCTTAACCTTATAAACTTTTTTTGGGCTTGAGGCATGTCAGCAGAAAATGATGATGAGGAGCTGAGGAGAATTCTCCAGAAGAAGAAAGAGGAGCTCCTTGCTAAGCTTTCCTCCCAGAGCGCCGAGGGCGATTCCAGCGGCGGCAACGGCGGCCAGGAGCCCCGTGTGGCGGAACTTAACGACTCATCGTTTGACGAGTTCATAGCCTCCCACAAGGCAGTAGTGGTCGACTTCTGGGCCCCGTGGTGTGCGCCGTGCTTTCTAGTGTCGCCTATAATAGATGACCTGGCCCTTCAGCATAAGAGGATAGCTTTTGCCAGAGTTAACGCCGATGCAAGCCCTGAGACAGCCTCTAAGTACTACGTGATGAGCCTGCCAACAATAATGTTCTTCCTTGATGGCCAGGAGGTCGATAGAGTTGTTGGCGCAGTCCCTGAGGAGGTGTTGGAGGAGAGGGTACAATGGCTAGAGTCAAAGCTCTGACGCTAGGGATAGACTCACTCACATACAAGTACTTCATGAAGTGCAACGCCAGGAACCTCCTGACGCTGCTGGACACGACATTCAGAGGCGTCACGGAGAACACCACCGTCCAGAACCCTCCATCAGCGTGGCTGACGGTCCTTACCGGTAAAGAGACGCGCGTGCAGGGCTTCCTTACCTCTGTGCCAGAGGTGCCCCTGATTGCAGAGACCAGCGCAACAGTAATCAACATACCTTTAACAAACCCCACCTACGGGAAGCCCAGCTTTCCAATGGACGTCACGGTGAGCGCAGAGGAGGAGATAAATGCTGTGCGTGACGCAATACTGGAGGCCTTGGAGTCAGGCCCAGTAATAGCTGCTATAACGGCATTGGAGAGGATCTCCAAGTCGGACGTGTGCTCATTATATGCAGCCATAGACGCAGCAGTAAGGAAGGTCGTGCTGGAGGCTGACGAGTTCATACTGTTCTCTCCCTATGGCCCTAAGTCCCAGGACGGGTATGATCCATACGGCGTTTACCTTGCCAGCAGGCCAAGGCCTAACGAGCATGAGACGGTAAAGCTATGGGAGATAGGCCAGGTATTCAGGTCTATGGTCAGGGGCTCGGCCTCGTATTTTTAGCGGCCAATAAAAAGAAAAAGGGTCAGATTAAAAGGGTCCCTTTTAGCCGAAAGTACCTAGTTCATACCGACTTCCTTCCTATTAATATACCTGCCAGCAGCGCTGCCATGACAACGCTCACTATTACATAGTATTCTGTCGGCGCAGAGGAGGCTGCGGCCTTTGTTGCAGTGGTCTGGGCTGCCTTGAGGACACCCATGAGATTAAGCATGTTAACCTTGGCGGCCTCCTGCACGTTTGTCGAGCCTGACAGCAGAGCAGCTGCCGAGGGCTCCACCCCTTTAACGCTCTCCGTATTACTCGCCATTGTTGACAGCGCCGAGATCTCTTCAGCCGAGTGCGACTCCACGTAGGCTAATAGGCCTTCGCCGTCGGCGGGTGCGGCAAACGGCGCAACACTTATGTTATAGCTGATGGGGTACAGGTTCACCGCATTGGCGCCTTCGCCGCTAACCACCAGGGTCCACGGACCCGCCAGGCTGTAAAGCCCTTCGCCTACATAGGGCGACAAGAGGTACGAGGTGTAGACCGATGGAACATATACCTTTCCGACCCACATTCCTAAGGAGCTGTCGTACTGCAGCGGTATGCCGACCTCAAACCCCAGTAGCATTACGTTATAGAGGTCCTGGGTAGGCACAAGGGTGGCAAGGAAGGTCCCCTGGGTCACTGGAGTTCCGTTGGGGTAATCTATGGAGGCGTAGACGTTCAGCCACACGCCCTCTATAGAATATGCAGCCGTAATTATATCTCCGCTAAGCTGCGTGGGGGCTACGTAGAAGGACTGGTTGAAGTAGCCAAAGAGCGGCCCAGTGCTCGTGTTCTCCTCGCTGACGAAGACGGCGTTGTACCATCCTGGAGGCATGTTGCTCGGTACAACGAAGTACCCTATCTGGTAGTAGAGCAGCGGCGAAGGCGCCGGCTGCAGGGGTACCTGGGCGACGAGGGTCCCATTGAGGTTATATATGTCCACAAACACGTTGCTGGTGAAGTAACCAAACCCGAACGGGTCAGAGACCATGGCTAGGAATATCAGTGCCTGGCCTGGCGAGACGCTGGGGGTGCCGTCGTTGAGAGGAGTAATGACATATGCGTATATGATCTGCTCTCCAAAGTAGACGTACTCATAGGCGTCACCGTCCACAGCCCCATTAGCAGCCGTAGTGTAGATGTACATTATGTAAGCGCCCTGCGGCTCCGGGTAGGGCAGTAATGCTATGCCCTCGTAGAGGCCTGGGTACTCAGTCACGTTAACTGGCAGCAGGGTAGCGTTGAAGTAATTGATACCGTTGTGATAGAAGGCAGCTGTAATCGAGGGCGAAGTGACCGGAGTCCCGTTGGGATAAGTTGCGTAGACCTCCACCTGGAACGGCTCATTAACCGGTATGGCAGGCGCGTATGGGTAGGGGACGGGCTCTATGATTGTTATGCCAGTGCCTATGTAGACGTCGGTGGCGCCAGCGCCACTAACGCCTGCAGAGGTGCCGTTAACGAGCACAGTCCACACGTTGGGCGGCAGTCCAGGCTTGACATAAACTTCCCCTACCCAGTAGGTGCCGTTAAACTGAAGCGGAACCTCCTCGCCAAGCCCCTCCGTAGTGAAGACGTACGCGTTGAACTTGCCGCTTGTCACGGGCGTCCCGTTAGGGTAGTATATTGCTGCCACCACCTCGAACGTAGAGTTATAGAAGTACCATGAGTACTCAGCCCCAGGCTCATAGGTTGTCACCGCCACCTTGAGCGACGGGAAGTGGGTCAGCTCATACTTAATTGCGTAAGCCAGGAGGCCGGCGTTTGGGGAGCCGAGCCCTGTGACCAGGTTATAGCCAGCGTGCGCCAGGTATTTGCCGTTGTAGCCGAAGGTTATCTGGTGGAAGGCCATATCATACAGGGTCTTGTTCTTATAAATGGTGTAAAGCAGTGGGTTAATGAGGCCTAGCTTCATTCCTAGGTAGCCATCTATATCAGCAGTTATGCCGGCCCAGAGTGGCGAGGCCAGGCTGGTGCCTCCGATAACTATCATCTGCCCAGTTGCTACCTCCACGAAGCCCGTGTATGGGTTAGCGTCAGCGGCCACGTCAGGCGTCGTCCTGAACGAGCCGTTAACGACGCCGTACTGATACCAGGGCTTGGGGAACAGGCTTGAGAACCCTCCGGTTGAGGCCACCTCGCTGAAGCCGTAGCGCGGGCTCACCGACCATGCGGTCTCGTAGCCGTAAGTGCCCGTCGAGTTAAGGAACTCTATGGAACCCGATGTGACGTTGACGTAGAGGCTGGTGCCCCCCACTGCGGTTACAAACGGCGATGAGGACGGGAACAGCACGGCCCCATAGGTTGTCGGGGTGGCGTCGAAGGCGCCCTCGTCGCCTGAGGAGGCGAAGAAGCTTATGCCCTCAGCGGCGCCAAGGGCGAAGTAGTAGTCTGCGAACGGGTAGTTCAGTATGAAGGCCGGGTAGGTGGTGTAGACCCCTGACTCCGCGAAGAGGTTCTCAGGCGCCCCCCAGCTCATGGAGACCACGTCGGCCAGGTCGGTGCTTACGACATAGTCTATGGCCTCAAAGAGAGCGTTTCCGTTGTTAGATGCGATGACCAGGTATATGTGGGCGAAGGGGGCCATGCTCTGCGCCGCCTCGACATCTAAGGCAGTCTCTATGTACCAGCCCGTTAGTAGGCCAAGCGACGGGTGGTAGGGGCCTATGGGTATAACCGTCAGGTTGGCCGGCGGCAGGTTAAACAGCTGGTCGAACTCCGCTACGTCCTGGTAAATCAGGGGGTCGCCGTAAGCGTCTATTATGGCGATTGACGCGTTCTGGCTATAGGGGATTAAATTCGTCACGTTGTACGCGCCTTCAAAGTCGGCCGGCGTGTAGTAGGTGTATGACGACGCTACCTGCAGAGGAGCTGGCAGGCTTGAGTTTGCAGGTATGAATGTGTAGTGGCTTATCCTGCCGGCGACTATGTATTGCGGCTTGAAGGTGGTCCTGTTGGTGAGGCCCAGTATCAGGGTTCCCTGAAGAGCCTCTGGTATCCTGGGCATGCCCACGGGCGCATAGTAAACCTCCCCGTTAGGCCCCTGGTAGAGGTCAAGTTGAACTCCAAATACCTTTTCAACAACGGAGACAGGCGCCTGGACCATCAAGGAGAGCCTGTCAGGGCTTACGTAGGTCACTACGAAACCGTTCTCCTCAAGGAAGTTTTCAATGCTATTAAACTCCTGCTGTGAGGGCGCAAAGAGCTGGAACACCTCGCCCCTCGACAGCGGCTTGGCCTGGTGCTCAGCGACCTCCTGGGCTATTAGCATCAGTTCGTTGAGGTTTCTCGGCGGTATGAGAATAGAGAGGCTCACTAAATAATTGGGGCTGAGCGGTCCTATTACACTGCCGTTGAGCTGAGGTCCATAGTAGTTTGCGCTAGGTTCAAGGGCCTTAGCTGAAGGTACCCAGGACACTGCTGATGTAAACGAGATTAGCATTAGTAGGAGTATAGTTAAGCCAACTAGCTTCCCTCCTTTCATAAGGCTACACCCTTTTAGGTGTCTGGTATCAGAGGTACATGCTGTAGTATTTAAGATTATGTTAAAATAGTGTTTCTCAGAAATAAATAGACTGCGACCGCTATAGATTTCGTTGTTAACGCGCTGAAGGCTTCGTCAGAAGCGCTTGGGAATGGTCAAGGCATTGTGCGAGGTCGTATTTCGCGTCTAGTCAGTTAGAATTTATTGGCAGAGGCTGGGCACGCTACAGCGGCGGGAGAGAGAATAAGTTGGTCAGGAGCTTAAACATGCTTACTGTAAAAAAGAAGTACTTAAAGCTCATACTTAGTGGAAGGAAGACCAGTACCATAAGGCTTGGTAACCTTCAGGTGAGGGGCAGGTACCTTAAGGTCGTCACCTCGGGCAGGCCTGTAGCAGTGGTCCGCGTGGAGGAGGTTATACATAAGAAGGTAAAGGACCTGACCGATGAAGATGCGGAGCTCGACGGGTTTAGCGGCCTGGCGGAGCTCTTTAGGGAGCTTAGGTCAATATATGGAGACTTCATGCTTGATGATGATATAACTATCATAAGGTTCTCCCTTGTAAGGACCATAGAGGGCTCCGAAGCTGGTAGGAGCCGTGAAACGCTCGGGAATAGGGCACCTGCGCACGGCGTTGATGTAAGCAGGGCAGGCTCGCAAAGTAGAATTAAAAGGGCCGAGAGACGATAAAGATGTAATAGGTGGTGTTCGATGGCGACGCCAAGGGTCAGGACGTACATACCAGGCCTTGATGAGATACTTTATGGGGGCATACCCGAGAGGAATGTCGTCATGGTATCTGGAGGCCCTGGCACTGGCAAGTCCATAATGGCCCAGCAGTTTATATACAACGGCCTTATCAGGGGGGAGCCTGGAGTTTATGTGGCCCTTGAGGAGCATCCAAGCTCCGTCAGGAGGAGCTTCAGGCACTTTAACTGGAACATAGATGAGTATGAGAGGAAGGGGACCTTTGCCATAGTAGACGCCTTCACCACGGGCATAGGGTCAGCGGCGCAGAGGGAAAGGTACATAGTAAAGGACCTTGACAATGTTTCGGAGCTCGTGGACGTTGTCAGGCAGGCCATTAAGGACACCAAGGCCAAGAGGGTCGTGATAGACTCTGTGAGTACCCTGTACCTCTCCAAGCCAGCCGTTGCCAGGAACATAGTAATGATATTGAAGAGGGTCGTCTCCGGCCTGGGCTGCACGGCATTCTTCGTGAGCCAGGTCTCTGTAGGTGAGAGGGGCTTCGGAGGCCCTGGCGTTGAACACGCGGTTGACGGTATAATAAGGCTGGACCTGGATGAGATAGAGGGCAAGCTTTACCGTTCAATAATAGTTTGGAAGATGAGGGACTCCAAGATATCCATGGTAAGGCACCCTATGGAGATAACGGATGAGGGCATAGTAGTCATGTGGGACAAGTACCTTAAGGTCGCGCCTAACTCAATATCTATAGTTGCGCTCCCAAAGGAGGAGGTCGAGGAGATGAAGAGGTCCCTCTCGGAGAGCTCCGGGAGCGCAAGCAATAAGGAAGAGTATGAGGAGTAAACAAAAGTAATCCTCAGCAAGGGTGAACGGTCTTCACAGCCCAGGGCTCAGCTTACCGTCGTGTCATCACAGTTTCCGAGATTCTACCTTAATGGGGACATTTAATAAGCTTAAAGCTCAGCTGTTGGCCTTTAAGGCGCTTAAGGTCACGTTCTCGCCATTTTCGTCAAAGAGCTTTATCTTCTGGGTTCTTATGAGCAGGTTCTTCTCGGATCCGGGTTCTATGTAGCCGCCCATGTTAACCATGAGTTCTATGGAATCGTCATCTACAGGCGAGACCACGGTCCTGAAGACGCCGGCCACGTAACTTGACACTTTGACTTTGACTTTCCCAGCAAACGTCATTCCAGGCGCGTCTGTGCTGTCACTAAGCATTACATCCTCAGGCCTTATGCCAAGCCTATACTTGCCCTCAAGCTTGGGGTTAGGTGAGGGCACCTTGACCGAGCTGGATAAGTAGATGAAGCCGCCGGAGACCGAGACGTTCACTATGTTTATGTCGCCTCAATGACTGTTATTTTAATTACAATAAAGCTAAACTAGCTTCATGTTAACCCTCAGGCTAAACCCTATCCTTAAGGTAACCTTCTGTTGAGCGGCAGGACCTCACGCGTTAACGGGCTGAAGGCTCATATCGTCTTCGTAGCTTATAGCGCACAGGAACACGGCCTCCTCATCAGATGGGTTTTCTATGCTGTGGGGTTCGTAGGGGCCTGTGTAGAAGAAGTCGCCTGCCTTCAGCATCTTAGTGAGACCATTTATAGTAACTTTGAGGGTTCCCTTAATTATATACACCGCCTCCACGTACTTGTGCTTATGATAAGGCATGACTCCGTGCGGCTTCACCACAAACCTCCTCAAGGCTATCTTATCGGAGCCGTCAGCCTTGCTGACGAGCCACTGCACGGTAACGCCCCTGGTGCCTGGCAGGAGCGCGGAGACGTCCTGCGGGGGCACGTCTGCATAGTTGCCGAACTTCATGCTACCCCAGGCACGTAGGGCTGCGGCCCGCGCAAATAAGCTTAAGCTCGTGCCTTGCAAGAGTCTTCGTAACCCTAAGTGTGGCCAACGCTGGTCGCGGGGGGATTTTGCTTAACATGATAGCTGTCAGGCCCGCGCACCGGTCGCTCCACAGGTCGGTCGATCAGTCCTAGCAGCGGTGCACATTTGCAGGACGCCCGCGGCCTTGCCCCTCCAGCGCAGCCCCAAGGTCAGCCATCGGCGGCGCGCCCTCAAGCTGGGGCGACCGGCCCCATTGGTTAACCGCCCTGTCAAGCAGGCGAGGTTAACTCCAGTTAAACCAAGTGCAGCGGATGAGGGGGGTGGAGTTAAGTGCGCGTTAACTCTAAATTAAAAATGCTAGCAAAAAGTTAACCTAGCTGATGGATCCCCTCTTGCCCCAAGGAGGCCGAAGGCCCCTCAAGCGACCCCGTGCGGCGTTGGCTCCCGAAGGTAACACCGGCGCCTTGAGCGAGGGGGCCCTCCCAGCGGCGCTATACAGCTCAAAGGACGGCACTTCATGAAGGGTCCGCTAGGCCGGTGTTACCTGCCGGCTGCTGGGGTTCCGGGGGGGTCCACAGGTAACACCCGCCTTAGGCGTCGCCTGCCCTCCGGGGCTCTAACAGTAGCTGAAAGCCCTGCAACTGTGCACTAACTTTCTAAATATTTTTTAGAGTAAAATGGCGGTTTACGGGCCTTTGCAGGCAGGCTGTACTGGCCTCTAAGCTCCCTGGTAAGTTTATCGATAGGCGGGCCGGTTGCGCTCAGCAGCGGCTATGAATATTGTAAGTCGTCGTACCGCGGCAGGCCTTTAAGGCCTGGAAGGCGGTAGCCCAAGCTGAGTAACCCTTATAAGTGGGTAGCCTCACACGCGAGAGAAGGCATTTTGGCGCGGAAACTGGGAGGCCCAGGTTTCGGGCCATCGGACTCTTCCAGGTCAGGCTCGTCTGGCCTCGCTCCACTGTCCATAACTCGGTACGATCCTAACAAGGGCCAGGTGGAGCTCACGGCTGGCTTCCCCGAAGAGAAGTTCCTTTGGAACCCTGACATACACCCGGTGCCTATATCTAGGAGAACGTGGGGGGCGCTGACTTACTTCCTGATATGGGTGTCAATGGCCTTCATAGTGCCTTCATGGACTTTAGCCAGCATAGGACTGCTCCTGGGCCTGACGCCGCTTCAAGCCATATTCACGGTGTTCCTAGGGAACCTAATAGTGGTCATTCCTATGATAATACAGTCCCACGGAGGGGCAAGGTATGGCATAGCTGAGCCGCAGCTCACAAGGACCAGGTGGGGAACCTACGGCGCTATGTTCCCAAGCTGGGTGAGGGCCGTGATAGGGGCAGGGTGGTGGGGTATAGAGAGCTACATAATAGCAGAGGCGGCCACGGCGCTTTACGCCATGTACACGGGCAAGACCTCGACGATAGCCTACACCGTGGCCCACTTCCAGAACTACCCGTTCGTGCTGGCAAAGGACTTCCCAGGCATATTCTGGGCCACGTTTGTGATCGTTATAGCGGCGCAGATGCTCGTCTTCTACCTGTCGCCCATAGTGAAGTCGCAGCCTGCCCTCAGGTGGCTCGCGAGGGTAGGAGGGCCCATAGTTATGATCGCCTTCGTGAGCCTATGGGTTTACTTCATGAGCGCGGCCAGGTGGTCAGTCAACCTGTCAGCTATATCGGGTCAGGGCCACTTCACCTGGCTGGGCTTCCTGGCGTTCCTTAACGCTAACATAGCCTTCTGGGCGACCATGGCGCTTACGATGCCGGACTACACCAGGTTTGCAAGGTCGCAGAGCTCCCAGGCCTATGGGCAGCTGACCATGCCGTTACTAATGCTTGCAGTGGCGGCCTTCTCCGTGATGACAACCGCGGCGGCCTACGAGCTCTATGGCAAGGTAATATGGGATCCCATAGTCCTAACGGCCCTCTACATGGCGAGACCCCTTGGCTACTTCGTCCTAATATCCATAATGTTGGCCACATTCTTGGTTAACGCCTTTGCCAACGCCGTCGGGCCCGCGTATGACATAGCCAACACGTTCCCAAAGCACATGAGCTGGTTTAAGGGGTCCCTGGCGCTTATCGCGATAGCGGTTGGCATAGGCGCGTGGAGCTATTACGGCAACGCTTACAGTTACATAACTAACTGGCTGCTGACGTACGGCGGCCTCCTCGGAGGCATAGAGGGCGTGATAATATTTGACTATGCCGTGATAAGGAGGTTTAAGCTTGACCTGGCCGACGTGTTCACGAGCGACGGAATTTATAGGTACTGGCACGGCATAAACCCAGCGGCTGTCATCACCTTCCTGATAGTGACAGTGCTCATATATGCCCCTCTGCCTTACCACCAGGTCCTCTTCAACAGCTCATGGCTGCTCTCCTTCACGGTCTCAGGGCTGATATACCTGCCGCTCATGAAGTACTGGGTCATTCCAAAGTATCAGCCGCAGCTCAGCGGCGGCCTGCTAAGGGGCTACCTGAGCCCATACACTAGGAGGATATTCATGGTGGAGGGCAACTGACCTTTTGTGAAGATAACAAAAATGATGTTATGGCTTGATTCTACTGGTTTTACTGAAAAGCGTGTTAAGGGCTCAGGCCCGCGCTAGCGCGAGCGTGGCCAGGGTGTCAGAGGGAGAGCCGGCTACAGAGGAGTGGTACTCGCTCAGCATCAACATGCACAGGTTCTACGGCGGCAAGATAGAGGTCCTGCCGAAGGTGCCGGTGAGGGGCCTCAAGGACCTCGCGGTCTGGTACACTCCAGGAGTCGCCGCCGTGAGCAGGCTCATAAGCTCTAACCCTGACCTCTCCTTCGAGCTCACCTCCAGGTGGAACACCATAGCCGTCGTAAGCGACGGCACCAGGGTGCTGGGCCTCGGCAAGGTCGGCCCGGAGGCGGCCTACCCGGTCATGGAGGGCAAGGCGCTCCTCTTCAAGTACCTCGGGGGAGTCGACGCGGTGCCCATAGTGCACAGGTTCTCAAAGGCTGATGACTTCGTGAGGTTCCTAGAGGCCATAGAGCCCTCCTTCGGCGGCATAAACCTTGAGGACATAGAGAAGCCCAAGTGCTTCACCATACTCGACGAGGCCAGGTCTAAGCTCCAGATACCTGTCTGGCACGACGACCAGCAGGGCACCGCCAC